>JANOVT010000028.1:0-2946 GCA_031417525.1 Flavobacteriales bacterium
CCTTTCACTCCCATGGCAATTCCGATGTGAGCAGCTTTTAATGCTGGTCCATCATTCACTCCATCTCCTGTCATGGCCACAATCTCCTGCTGCGCTTTGAGGGAATGGATGATTTTTAGTTTGGCTTCTGGGAACATACGCGTGAAAATGGTGTGTTCTTTCACACTTGACTGTAGTTCTTCTTCTGACTGTTTCATCAGTTCGTCACCTGATATGCTCTTTTCGAAATCTTTGAATCCAACTTGTTTAGCAATAGAGGTGGTTGTTGCAGCATTGTCGCCCGTGATGATTTTCACTGCAATGCCTGCGGCATAGAAATCACTCAGTACCTTTTGGAAGTTCTTTTTTGGAGGATCGTAGAAGGCCACCAATCCGATAAATTTTAGTTTGAATTCTTGCTGTGTTTCCGGAAAATGATCTCCTTCGAATTCTGTTTCACCTATGCCAAGCACCCGATAGCCTTCATTGGTTAACTCTGTGATTGCATCCTCTACTGTTTTTTTTTCGTCGGGTGATAAATCTGAAACAGCCATCATCGCTTCAGGGGCGCCTTTCGCTGTTACATGTCGTGTGTTGTTTACCCCGGCATAGATATGCGTCATCATCGGCGGCTGGCCGGACAACGGATACTCATGAACCATTTTTAGTTGGGTCCGTTCTTTCGGCTGAAAAACATTTTCGTAAACTTGATGCAACGCGATTTCCATCGTGTCGAATGGTATGAGTTCACTCGCCATCGTCGCCACGCGAATCATCGATGTTTCGTTTTCGTCCATCGAGCCTTGCGGATCCGTAATGCGATTACTTTTCAAAGAAAACACTTTGGCGAGACTCATTTTGTTTTCAGTGAGTGTTCCTGTTTTATCCGTACAGATTACGGTCGCACTTCCAAGAGTCTCCACTGTTTTCATCTGTTTAACAACGATGCCCATCTTCATCAATCGCCAGGCACCAAGCGCCATGAAAGTAGTAAAGGCTACCGGAACTTCTTCAGGTAGTATGCTCATTGCTAGTGTGAGTGACAACAATAAACTTTGCATGAATTGTTGCGAATGCCAGAAGTTGATTGCCCATACAATTAAAAAGACAATGATGCCGGCAACCGACATTTTCTTGACAAAATTGGCGATCTGTAATTCAAGTGGTGTTTTTTCTTCCTTGATATTTTCCAGGCTGCTGCCGATACTTCCGAGTTTGGTCTTGTTGCCAATGGCGTTGACAGTGCCGACTGCCAATCCACTTGCTACACTCGTACCGCTGTAAATAAAATGATCCTCGCTTGTTTTGTCTTTGACAACTGCCAATGACTCACCGGTGAGTATGGATTCGTTCACGGAAAAATCATTCGACTGCACAATCGCTGCATCGGCGGAGATCAATGTCCCTTCTTCTGCAACCAAATAGTCGCCGACCACCAACTCTGAACTTTTGATCTCAATCACCTGCCCATCACGAATGACTTTGCTGTTCGGTTGCGAAAAGTCTTTTAATTTCTCAAGCGCATTTTTACTTCGGGAGTATTGAAAAAGGGAAATAGATGTTTGAAATAAGATGGCACATGCCAGAAATATTCCATCACCTGTTTTCCCGCTGATGAAATAAATAAGCGACGCAACAAGCAACATGATCACCATAGGATCTGTAGCATTGCGCTTCAGCGCCTCGAAAAAGCCATTCTCTTTTTTAAAGGACAAAATATTCTGCCCGTGTTCTGCTCTGGCTTTGAGAACCTCATCGTTGGTTAAGCCGGAAATATTGAACTTGTTGGAGGACATATGAGTTCTTAGTTTAGAGTTCAGTGTTCAGAGTTCGCGAAATGTCTTTCTTGGTGAAGGTAAACTTTGCCGTTCGAAATGGATTCGTCTGTCTAACAGCAATTCTCTCCTCTCACTTCTCACTTCTCACTTCTCACTTCTCACTTCTAGTAGTTCAGTCGAAGATTGCGCGAATTTGACCACGTTTCTACGAAAAAATTTACAACGAAATGATTTTTGTTTGCCAATAAGCGCACTGATATTTAGTTAACAGCCACGTCGCAAACAGTGTCACTCGAAATTGAGGAGTAACTTTCTGTGATTTTCTGAAGTTACTTCTGATATTTTTCTGCGAGAAACAAAATACTTATTTGTTACTTCGTTTTGTGTTGAGTCCATTATAGTTGCACAGGGTATGAACTTCATTCGAATTTGTTCTTTCACGCTAAACTTTCTCCAAAAGTCAGCAGATTATTATCCGGAGCAAGGAGTGAAAATTCTTTGATACCCCATGGTTTTTGCTGAAGATATCCGGATGGATGAATTTGTGTTTTGTTATCCAATAATGATTGAAATAGTTTTTCGATTTCATCGGTACGGATGTACACCTGGCCATAGTTTTCAGTAGGGTCTAAAGTTTTGAATTCAAAAAAGTGAATCTGAACATTTTCTTTTTCTAACATGAGATAGCCGTCAAAATCGGCGTTTCCAAATTCACGGAAGCCTAATTCTTTTTTGTAAAAATTGCGCGTGATTGTCTTATTGCGCATCGGCAGTTTTGGATGGATATCGGTGAGCATTCGAAGTTTTATTTGGTTCAAATTTATAAGATGAGCACATCAGTTTGGCTTCTTGTGTTTCTTACACAGAATCTGAGGATGGAATTGCTGAAATGGTCAGAGAATGATCAGGAAATTGGCGAGGCTCTGGGCGACCTGTAGTTACAGGAGTGATTGATGATTCGACGCAGAATTGGGATGCATCATTTCTTATTTAGTGTTGGCCGGTAATAATCAGTTGTTTAATTCAACTCTTGTTGGCGTTGTTCGCCAGTCACTTTATCACACGAAAGGTCTTGCAATTCAGATAACTTCTTTGAACGCAGAAAATGAAGTTGGTCGACTAAGATTTTTCTTAGCATCGTTATAACTGCGCAGCAGTTCAAATGTCTTAGCCATGGGATTTATCCCAT
>JANOVT010000029.1:0-15624 GCA_031417525.1 Flavobacteriales bacterium
TAGCACTGAAGTGATTATTTCAGAAGTGATAGAAGGAGCAGCTGCAGAGAAAGCCGGATTGATGAACGGCGACGTGATACTCAAACTAGATGATATCGCGATCACCAATGTGGATCAAGTCATTGATTATATCCAATCACATGAGATTGGTGATAAGATCGAAATCCTTGTGACACGGGATGACAAGAAGAAAAAATTCAAAGCGATATTAGGTGAAAAAGCAATGGAAGCTCCGGCACTTCCACCATTTATGGATGACAAAGGACGCATGCGTCGAGGTGAAATGCCTGGCTATAATTTCAGGTTCGGTCCCGATTCCATTACCATCTTCTGTCCTTCTTCACCCAATTGTATCCTTCCGAATGACTCCATGAAAATCTGTCAACCATTTAGCTGGAATCGCGATGGCATGGCTGTGAAAGAAACTGCATTTTTAGGCATTACACCTTTAAATGAACCAACCATCGAAGGAGTAAAAGTGAATGTTGAACCAGAAACATCCGCCGAAAAAATGGGTCTTCAGAATGGAGATATCATCATAAGCATCAATGATACGAAAGTGAATAGTTTTGATCAGCTTGCAGAAGTCATTTCGCAAATAACTCCTGGCTCCATCGTCAAGCTGAATATTCTTCGCGATGGCAGACAAAAAGAAGTTTCGGGTGAGATTGGAGTTCGCAGCGTCAGTGGTTTCGATGACTTCAGGATCTTCCATGATTACAAAGGAATGGATGAAGGTGGCAACTATTTCTACGACTATGAATTCGACATGGATGAGCAGGATATCGAACAACGAATGGAGCAATTGCTTCAGGAACTTGAAATTCAACAATCAGAAATAGATCAAGAAAGAAATCGCATCGAAAGCGAATTGGATCGACTTCATCAGGAAAAAGAAACGGTCATCATCAAGATTCAGATTGCGGACATTTCAAAAGAAGAGTTGGAAGAAGTAAATAAAAATGCTTTACCTAAACTCGAAATCGACAATGATCTTTCGATTGAACAGATTTCCTTTTTCCCAAATCCAAATGATGGTATTTTGAATCTCAATTTCGTCACAACCTCTCTGAAGCCCGTGAAAGTGTTGCTTTATAGCAGCCGTGGCGAAGTTGTGTATCTGGAAGAGAGGTCATCCTTTGATGGCAAATACAATAAGACCATTGACATTTCACGCGAGCCGAATGGCACGTATTATTTGCAGATCATGCAAGACGGAAAATCATACAGCAAAAAAATCGTGAAGGGATTGTAGCAGATCCTTTTCTAAAGTACGAAAAACCATCTGAATATTCAGATGGTTTTTTTGTTGTTATCAATATTCGATCATCTGTCTTCTTTTGGAATTACTTTTCACCTGATGAAAATTTTATTCATACTAAACGGAGCCAAACCCTCAGCCCGCAAATTCCAATCGGCTATAAAACGCAATATGTCCGACGGAAATGAATTTCATTTTGTATTTACCACCAAAAAAGGAAGTGCCATTGATCTCGCTGAAAATGCAGCACAAACATTCGATGTTATTGCACCGGTCGGTGGTGATGGTACATTGAGCGAATGCGTCCATGGTTTAATGAAAGCACAAAAAACGCAATCAAACACGCCGCTATTGATTCCAATTCCATTGGGTTCCGGTAACGACTTTGCAAGAAATTTCAATTGGAAGAATGATGAGGCTAACTGGCGAATGCGCCTTGCATCAAAAGCTCCAATTCCAGTCGATGTCGGACGTATTCAATATGCGAATGGTGAAGAAACCTATTTTCAAAATGTGACCAGCGCCGGATTTGGACCAACAGTTGTGAATCTGGTCGAAAAATTTCCTTCCGGTTGGCCCGGCAACTTGAAGTTTGGCTTATCCATCCTGATAGCTTTTATCAGGTATAAAAAACAAACAATACACGTCCGTGGTGAAGATTTTACGTGGTCAGGAAAAGCAATGGCTGTGGTCATTGCTAATGGAAAGTACTTCGGAAGCGGTATAGGCATCGCACCAAAGGCCAATGTGAATGATGGTTTTTTCAACGTAACCATCATCGGAAACATTACGATTGTCGATTACCTCATGCAATTGAGGAAACTGAAAAAGTGTAAACTCATCCAGCATCCCGAAGTGCACTATCATCGGTCTAAACATATAGAACTGAAATGTGAATCCAGTCTGGAGGTGGATGGCGAATCAGGGAAGAAAGGAAACTGCATCATCACTGTATTTCCTTCCGCACTGAGATTTAAGTAATTTAATCAATCTCTAAAATTCCAATAGATCTTTGAATCAAAATTCCGGTTACGCGACGGATTCATCCACGTCGAGGTTCCATTCTTTCATTGTTCTGTAAACGGTTCCTTTAAAATGTGCTACCGCAATATCATTCTGATTCTTCACAGTAATGTAATAGAGGCCGGTTCGATTAGTAAGATTTACTTCATTGACTTCAGTTGTTAATACATCACCCTCCTTTACCGGTGCCACATGAGAAATGGATGTTTCAATGGATACACTTTGAATGCCATGGCTGTTACTTGCAAAGGCCAGTGCGCTATCCGCAAGTGAGTATGCGATGCCTCCATGAGCAATAGAAAAGCCGTTCAACATTTCCTTTCGAACTTGCATTTGCAGCACAGAATTTCCAGGCGCATCGAGAACCCTGGTGATGCCGAGCCACTGAGACATAGGATCATTGTTGTACATCTTGTCTACAATTAATTTCGCTCTTGTTTCGTTAGCATCCATGTCGTAAATGTTTTCTGATCGACGCAATGTAAATGAACTTTTTAGAAGTGAAATGAAATCGAGGTATTTTGTAGTGTTAAGTGACACCAATCATTTTTACAAAAGCTTTCAATTCCTGACGAACAAATTTGAAGACACTCTACTTTTGGGATCAACTATGAAGCACAAAACAACTTCTATCTTTCATCATTTCTTTCGTAAAAGCATGATTAAAATATGCCTTCTTGCTTTGATCTCATCTATCTCGATCATAACGATTGGGCAAAAAACGGAAGATGATTACGCCTCAGGTAAAAGCAAAACGGATGCGAAAGCCAAAACTAAAGTTCCGTTTAAAGAAAGGTTGGTATTCGGTGGTAATCTTGGAGGTTACTTCGGTAATCCCACATTCGTGCAAATCAATCCGATGGTTGGATATAAGACCACAAAATGGTGGGTCAATGGTGTTGGCGTTAATTACATGTATTTGTCATCTGGTAATTACTCAAGAAGCATCTATGGCGCCAGTGTTTGGAGCAGAGCTTATGCTTTTCAGTCACTTTTTGTGCAAACCGAATTTGAAATGTTGAGTCTGAAGGCGAAGAATCCAAGCAATGAAGAATTCCATGCGAACGTACCAGTCTGGTTCGTTGGCGCGGGTTACCAGTCTACAGGAGGTGGATTAGGGTTGAGCGTGATGATTCTTTACGACGTCATTCAGGATGAGAATTCACCTTACAGCACTCCGGTATTTCGCATCGGTGGTCTTTTCGGATTTTGAATTCTTTATTGTATTCAAAAACACGCTGAATTTTGCCCGGAAAACAGCCTGACCCTTCCCTTTAGTGAATCGTATCAGCGACTGCCGGATTTAATTCTTCAGGGTTGTCTACGCTTTTTTCTGTTGGAGCTTGTTGAAGTTCATCATGTGTCGTATTCGATTCTTCATCACTTTCGACCATTACGGGCAACTCATCTACCGGCAATTCTTCCAATTTTTTTTCAGTTTCCTTCTCTTCTTTCTCGCGTTCCACCTTGGTTACTTCATCACCATATCTGCTGAAATAATCGTTACCTATCAATCGCATCAACTTCGCAATTTGCCCCTGACGCTTTTTCATGTAATTACCAGGCCTCGCTACGCTATACTTATTCGGATTTGGAAGACACGCGGCAATCAATGCAGCCTGATCTCGTGTTAATGAAGATGCAGCAACTCCGAAGTAATCTTCTGACGCAGCACCGACGCCAAATTTGCATGGCCCCATTTCGATCACATTCAGATACACCTCCATGATCCGATCTTTTCCCCAAACAAATTCTATGAGGTAAGTAAAATAAACCTCGAATCCTTTACGGATCCATTTTGTCCATTTCGAAGTACCCGGCCATAAAAAAACATTCTTCGCTGTCTGTTGCGAAATCGTGCTGGCTCCCCGATACTTCCCCTTCTTTTTACCAATGGTTTCGTTGTACTTTTTTGCCTTCTCTACTGCACCCCAATCAATTCCTCCGTGCTTCATGAAATTATTATCCTCACTGGCAACTACTGCCAATTTCATATTGGTTGAAATCTGATCTCCGTCTACCCACTTCTTATGAAAGGTTGTACCCTCGGGACAATCACTGGTAAGTTGCAAATAGGTCGTTGGTGGATTCACCCATTTGTACAATAATACCCAAAGGAAGCTGATAGCAAAAAACCACAATACCGACTTCCAGCAAAAACGCCAGACTCGCCTTGGCTTAGATCGGGCCGGCTTCTCGTTATTATTTCCCTTATTGTTCAATGATCAGAAATAGCTCAATGAATGTGCTAATAATTAGATGCCTAGTTTGGTTCTGATTTCTTTCGGAATGGCATCCTTGTGAATCAAAATTCCCACTGTTTTCATTTGAAAATAGTTCTTGGAGACATATTGATAACCACCATACATATTATCTAGTCCCCAAGAATTTTTGGTCATATAATAAACTGTTCCATTCTGATCCTTTGCTTTACCGGTTATGTGCATCAAGTGATCATCGGTCGTTTTAAACGCATCAAATGCAAGTTGCCGATTTTGTTGTGTCACCGGCATTTCAGCAACAATTTTCTTCCACATTTCTTCCCTGGACACTTTTTCATCTGGCAAAATGGCTACCCCGTTTTGAAATGAAAATCCCTTTTCACTAACATCAGCATCCCAGGCAACAGTATATCCGCTTTCAATAGCATAATCAAGAACCTTTTGCATATCTTCAATCGGTAAGTTGTAATAACTGCCCTTCGCCCAATTGTCAGGAACTTCGAGAACGCATTCTTTGTAAAAAGGATGATGCGAGAAAGATGTAATGCTCACATAATCCGACGCATTGAGCTTCATCGCATCTCTGAAAGATGCCGGTGTGAATTCTTTGCCGTCGTATTTGAATGTTGTTGGTACTTCTCCGATTCCGGCGTTCAACATACTTTCAATTGAATTCTTCCATTCGTTGCCATCGTCATTCAATTTTTTCTCTAACACTGTTTTTACCGTTGACTCGAGCATTGCATCCAGTCCCATGTGATCATATTCAGTCTTGCCGTCGAGCAAACCACTGAACGCAGATTCCGGTACAATTCCGTATTCATCCAATACCATGATTACATCGTGACTGAGACCACCCGGACCAAATTGCTGTTTGCCCTGATACCTCACATAAGAATCTGCCTTCTTGCTGTAGTTCACTCTCACATTGAACATTTCCGAAAGATCAACAGCCTTATTTCCTTTACGAATAATTTCTGCCTCCAGAAAAGAGATCGTTGCAAAACTCCAGCAAGTTCCTGTAGCGCATTGGTTCTCTGTAAGACCCACCGCGTTTTCCTTAATCGGCGTGAATTGATAAACAGAGCTGGCTTTTGTGACAGCCTGTGTAAACCCAGAGATCGACATGAGTGTCATCGAAAGCAAAAACAATTTTTTCATTCTGATTTTTTTTATGAAGTGCAATGATAATGAAGGGATGGCGTGCTTTCAACGAGTATATGTTCAAAGGAGATGAGATTATTCAAATGGCTGCCTCATTCATTTTGCATATTTGAAACTTACACAAATTGAATACAATGAAAAAAATAATTGCGGTAGTGTGTGGCGGTTATAGCGGCGAAGCTGCAGTGAGTATGCGTAGCGCCGCAATGATCATGACAAACATTGACACCATGAAGTACACAGCCTTTAAGGTGGTTGTAGCGGCCGACCGATGGTATGTGGAACACACTGGTCTGGAAATTCCTGTTGACCGGAACGACTTTACAGTCACGATCGAACAAAAAAAAATCAAGTTTGATGGTGTCTTTATGATCATTCATGGAACACCCGGTGAAAATGGAATCATGCAGGGCTATTTTGAATTGATCGGAATTCCGACAACTACCGGAAAGGCATTGAATATGGCTCTCACATTCAACAAAAAGATGACGACACGCGTGCTTTCTACCATGGGATTTACTACTGCAAAAAGCATTGAACTCAAAGCATTCGAACCATATTCTGCATCTTTTGTGACAAAAAGTGTGGGCTTACCATGTTTCGTTAAACCAAATTGCGGAGGAAGCAGTATCGGAACTTCACGTGTGAATAAACTTGAAGATTTACACATTGCCATCGACAAAGCTTTTCTTGAAGACGATCATGTGATCATTGAAGAGTTTGTTGAAGGTGTGGAAGTAACATGTGGAGTAATCAATTACAAAAATCAGGTGACTGCATTGCCCATCACAGAAATTGTTTCACAGAAAGAATTCTTTGACTACGAAGCGAAATATCAGGGGAAATCAGAAGAAATTACTCCGGCCAGACTCAATGAAACAATTTACAAAAGAGTCCAACAATTTTCTGAAGATATCTATCGCAGACTCGACTGTCGCGGTATGATCCGTGTTGACTACATCATACGAGGGGAAGAAGTGTATGTGATCGAAGTCAATACGACTCCCGGATTTTCAGAAGCGAGCATTATCCCGCAGCAGGCAGCGGTGATGGGAATCAGTAAAACCGAATTGATTTCAACAGTTATCGAAAGTTGCTTCTGATCAACAAACTCATGGCATAATTAAGGGCTGTTCATTGTCATCAGCTTTGGTTGCCGTTTTGGATGCCCTTTTCTGTCGAATATAAGTTCTTATCAAAAGCACTGAAGTGATTCCAATGAATCCAACAATGATATATCCAACATAGTGTTCCACTGCCGGAAACTGTGTTCCGAGAAAATATCCTATTAAGCTAAGAGAAGTAATCCACAACGCGGCTCCTAGGAGATTAAACAACATCAACGTAGCGAAAGGTACCTTGATCACACCGGCGATAATTGGCGCAAATGTTCTGATGATTGGGAGAAATCTGCCCAACACCAGTGTTTTACCACCATGCTTCTCATAAAAAGACTGAGTGATTTCAAGGTATTTTCTTTTAAAAATAACAGAGTCTTTTCTTTCGAACAAAGGAGGACCGACTCGTCTCCCAAAAAAATAACCAAACGTACTTCCTGCGACAGCCGCTGCGAACATTGCTATGGTCAATGTTGTGATATCCATACCCAACAATTCAGGTTTGGAGGCACAAATCAATCCTGATAAAAAAATGAGTGAGTCCCCTGGTAGAAAAAAACCAACTACAAGTCCATTTTCTGCAAAGATGACAATCAGCAGCAAAAGCAAACCACCATGCTTGATGATTGACTCAGGATTCATAAGTTGTTTAAGGAATTCCCAAACTTCCATTCGCGAAATATAAAAACAATACCATGCCCGATAAAAAAACATTTCTCATTTGATGTGACTATTTAAATCAGTTTCTCCATTTCAAATGAGTTATTGATAAAATACAAGACCTCTCATGTCCACACTTTTGTTCCTTCTGAACAATTCGCGCAGATATCAATATCCTTTCGACTGCTAAAGATGCCGGCACGGAATTCACGATACTTTTTACCATTCCAGATTGATTTCAGTGATTCGAATTTCAGATCACCCAATTGATGTGTAGCGTCCTTATCAAAACAACATGGCACCACCTTTCCATCCCAGGTCACTACACAGCCACTCCACATTCTCCAACAATGATCATCCAGTTTATTACGAATTTCATATCGGCCACCAATTATTTTCCGATATCGGCTATACTTCTCATTCTCAGGAATCAGTGGGTTCCCATTTTCAAAATCGTAAACCTGCGCAGTTTTATATCGCACAGCATCTACCCCCATTTCTTTACCTAATCGTTTCACTTCCTGCACCTGATGTTCATTGGGCTTTACAACAAGAAACTGAAAAATCACATACGGTGTTTTCGATTTCAATTTTCTCTTCCATGCAATGATATTCCGGGTTCCTTCGAGCACCTTTTCCAGTTTTCCATGAATCCGATATTGCTCATAAACTTCCTGAGTTGTACCATCAATTGAAATAATCAATCGATCCAGACCTGACTCAACTGTTTTACGGGCTAATTCATCATGGAGAAAATGGGCGTTGGTGCTGGTGGATGTATACATTTTTTTGCGTGCTGCTAATTTTACCAACTCCAAAAATTTCGGATGAATAAATGGCTCGCCCTGAAAATAAAAATTGATGTACGTGACAAAAGGCGCAACCTCTTCAATCCAATGCTGAGCATCTGACTGGTGCAAATTTCCTGTTTCACGAGTGAACATTTTCAGACCGCTTGGACATTCAGGACAGCCTAAATTACAGGCAGTGGTGGGTTCAATGCTGATGCTCAGTGGCATCCCGGGATGCATTGAAGATTTCGTCCATTGGCTCAAATGAAAAGATGCGAAAACACGAATACCATTCGCAATTTTCCTGAGCGATAACTTACTCACGTAATTAGTTGCATCATATATCCGGGCTTTCAACATTGATGCAAAAGTATAGGTATTGATTTGTAACAAAGTTTTGGCATATTCGTCCCTTCATCATTTGCGTATGAAATCATTCCATTTTACATCTTGTATCATCACCTTGTGTTTGCTCTCATTGATGCATACTTCAATTGCGCAGTCTATAAAAGGCCGTGTTTTTGAAACAGGGACGAAAGAGCCACTCGCATTTGTTTCTATTGTCGAACAAGGAACGGTAAATGGTACTTATTCTGACATCGACGGCTATTTTATTCTGCAACTTACAGATTCCACCAATACAATTCTACTCAATCTGGTCGGATATGAATCATTGAATCTTCAATACATCAACAATGATCCCATCACTGTTGCAATGACTGAAAAAGACAACTTGCTGAATGAAATTGTTATCAGGCCCGGCGTCAATCCCGCGGAACGTATCATACGAAAAGCCATTGAAAATAGAAAAGTCAACAATCCTGAAAGTGATCTTGCTTTTACGTATGACAGTTACAACAAACTGGTGTTTGGAGCGAATCCAGATTCACTGATTATGCAGGATTCAATCAAGTTTTCAAAACTCGATACCATCACACAAGAAGCTTATAGCTACCTCGATGCGCAATACTTGTTTCTGATGGAGAGTGCAACACATCGTAAATTTTTTCCTCCAGACAAAAGCGAAGAAACCATTATCGCCAACAGAGTTTCCGGTTTAAAATCAACCGATTTTTTTCTTCTTGGCACCCAACTTCAGTCGTTTTCCTTCTATGGACAAACAGTAGATCTTATGGGCACAACCTACATGAGTCCATTGGCTGAAAACTCCATTTCGAAATATTTATTCGTTCTGGAAGACACCACATATATTGGTGTTGATAGTGTTTTCACTATTTCATTTCAACCCAGAAAGGGTAAAAATTTCGAAGGAATGAAAGGGCAACTTTTCATCAACACCAACGGATTCGCTATTCAAAATGTGATTGCTGAACCCGCTGAACCGACTTCCATGAATATCCGAATTCAGCAGCAGTACGAATTTGTAGAAGGAAGAAAATGGTTTCCGAAACAATTGAACTCAACCATTGAATTTGTGCAATTTATTGTTGCCGGTGTGCCGCTGACGGGCGAAGGCAGATCATACATCAAAAATCTTCATCTGGATGCACCATTAAAAAAATCTGAATTCACACCGGTTGCTTTGTTGATGGCGCCACGCGCCGGGGCTCAACCGGATTCCATCTGGAATAGATACAGGGAACGCGAACTGGACAAAAAAGAACTGAAGACATACCACTTCATCGATAGTTTGGGAAAAGAAATCAACCTCGACCGAAAAATGAAAGGTATCGAGGCACTCACGACAGGCCAGATCAATTTTGGTTACGTGAGTTTTGATCTGAACAAACTGATGGCGTACAATGGGTATGAAAAATTCCGATTAGGTGGTGGTTTGCGAACAAGTAATCTCTTCTCTGAAAAATTTTCCGTTGGTGGCTATTATGCTTATGGTTTTGGAGACAAACACTCAAAATATGGTGGTGATGCACTCATTCATCTATACAGAAAAAGAAATGCATGGATGAAAATTCTCTATCAGAATGATGTAATGGAAATGGGTGGAAATCAACTGGACAAACCAGTTGAAGGATTAGGTCTCACCAACATCTACCCATTCTTCGTAAATCGAATGGACAGGAGAGAGAAGTATGAGGTCCAACTCAATGGCAGACTTCTCGGTAACCTGACTGCGAATGTTTTCATCAGCAAACAATTCGTCCGCACATTCGATTCGTATAAATTCACTTCAGTATCGTCAGAGAATATTGAGTTATATACAGATCAATTCAACCTCACCGAAACAGGCTTTTTACTCCGGTTTGCTCCCGGAGAAAAACTCATCCGCATGCAAAATCGAGAGGTTAGTCTGGGAGGCTATTTTCCCGTCTTCTATTTGAAATTTACAAGAGGTTTGAATGATCTGCTGGATGGAAACTTCAACTATTCAAGGATAGATCTCCGGATTGAAAAAACGTTTCGAATTCTCAATGCAGGAGAGCTAAGTGTCTTGACGCTTGCAGGATATGTACCTGACAATATCCCGCTTTCGCTACTCTATAATGCCCGCGGCACATTTGGCAAATTCACCATTGCATCTGCGAACACATTCGAAACCATGCGTACCAATGAATTTCAACATTCGAAATTCGTCAGCATGCATATCCGACACAATTTTGGAAAATTGCTTCTCAAATCAAAACACTTCGCACCAACGATTGTGCTGGTGCATAACATGATGTGGGGCGACATGGATTCACGCGGTAGTCACAACTTCCCGGTTTCAGTCGCCAGCCTTGGGTATACTGAGAGTGGTTTAGAAGCTAATAATCTTTTCATCTCCAATTTTTCAGGAATTGGAATCGGCGTCTTCTATCGCTATGGTGCCTATCATCTGCCAGATGCCAAAGACAACATCGCACTTAAAATTACCAGTGCGTTTACTTTCTAGTTTCAAGACTGTTTGATTCGAATACTCAGTGAACACTTTGTATTACATCATACTTAGTAATGATGTGATATTTTCCTGATGAAAGTTTAACCAGCACTGCGGGCACGTCTTTATTCATAAGTCTCGTCACTTTGTCCACATGGTCTGTTTCATCGACTACCGGCAATGCGGGTCCCATCAATTCTTCAATACGACGGTTGGTGTTTTTTGGATCATCCACTATGCTTTGATATAATCTGGTTTCATCCACAAATCCAACAATAGTATCGTCCTTCATGACAGGTATTTGTGAGATGTCAAATTTTTTCATCTTGTCAATTGCATGACTTACGAGTTCTCCTGAACCAATAGTCACCATCGGTTTATCAGAATGTGATGAAACGAGATCTTTTGCTGTCTTTTTTTCATCCTGCAAAAAACCTCGATCTCGCATCCATTCATCATTGTACATTTTGCCGAGATAACGTGTGCCATGATCGTGGAAAATCACAACCACCACATCATCTTTCTTAAACATGTCCTTCATCTGAAGCAAGCCTGCCATGGCGCTGCCAGCGCTATTGCCCGCGAAAATGGCTTCTTCACGTGCAATTCTGCGTGTCATCAAAGCAGCATCTTTATCGGTCACTTTTTCAAAATGATCGATTAGATTCATATCCACATTTTCCGGAACAAAATCTTCTCCGATTCCCTCTGTGATGTATGGGTAAATTTCATTCTTGTCAAAAATGCCTGTCTCTTTGAGCTTTTTAAAAACTGATCCATACGTATCAATTCCCAATATTTTGATCGCTGGATTTTTTTCCTTTAAATATTTTGCGACACCTGAAATTGTGCCACCGGTTCCCACGCCAACCACAAGGTGTGTGATTTTTCCATCTGTCTGTTCCCAGATTTCAGGACCGGTAGTTTCATAATGCGCTTGCGCATTACTAGGATTGTCGTACTGATTTGCTTTCCAGGAATTGGGTACTTCCTTGACAAGTCTCGAGGAAACACTATAATATGAACGTGGATCTTCAGGATCAACATTCGTCGGACACACGATAACCTCCGCTCCAAAAGCACGCAATGCATCAAACTTTTCTTTCGACTGTTTGTCCGTTGAAGTAAAAATGCATTTGTATCCTTTAATTACTGACGCAATCGCAAGCCCCATTCCAGTATTGCCACTGGTTCCTTCAATGATAGTTCCGCCTGGCTTCAGACTGCCATTCTTTTCAGCATCCTCAATCATGCGCACAGCCATGCGGTCCTTAATGCTGTTTCCCGGATTAGTCGATTCGACTTTAGCCAGAACCAATGCCGGAATTTCTTTTGTAATTCTGTTGATTTTTACCAGCGGTGTATTTCCAATGGTTCCTAGTATGTTTTCGAAGTATTGCATGATTTCTTATGTGTGCGTAAAAGTAATTTAGTTCAAGAGTTATAGTTCGTATCAGGTAAAGCGTATCAGTAAGTTAATATTTTCATCCATCGTTAACTAAATCGGATGGCTTTGATCGGAGAAATTTTGACAACATACAATGCCGGCAAAATCATAAATACAACGCAGATGAACAAAGTACATAAATTCAATAACAGCATGTAATACAAATCAAACTGCACTGGAACTTTGTCTACATAATAATTGGTTGGATCCAAGGAGATCAACCCAAATTTCCATTGTAGAAATGCGAAGCCAATTCCCACAATATTTCCCCATAGCATTCCTTTACCAATAATAGCTGAAGCGTTGCGTATAAACACAGCAATCACCGGCTGATCGCGAATACCGAGCGCTTTTAATGTTCCTATCATGTTCTGACGTTCAAGTATAATGATGAGCAGTGCAGAAGTCATATTCACTACAGAAATCACAATCATTAAAACGATGATGATGATGACATTGATGTCGAGCATTTCCAGCCATGAAAAAATTTCAGGATTACGATCAGTAATTTTTTGCGTCTGCAAAAATTTTGTTGTCAGCGAACTGAACAACTGGTCATCTGCCTCCAACAATTGATTGTAATCCGTGATCAAAACTTCATATCCACCAATGTAATTCTTATCGCTGTCCGTTGAATGAATAGATGTCACGAATGGCCGACATGGTATTGTGGATGCATCGTCCAAAAAGTCAATATTTATAAAGGTTGTATCGGGCACGGTACCATTCACATCAGAAGCGATAACACGCAAAGTGGTATCACTGTTCGCTTCAAGAAAATGTGGCCCTTCATCATGCCATGTGCTATCTGTCCACTCATATCGAAACACTCCTGTTCCGCCAAAAGCCTGTGCACCGATGGTGATTCGATCAAGAAAACAGATCGTGTCCACCTGTGCTTCCAGTCGGATGCCCCAACCAGCCAGTCGCTGAACATGTGCGATGTCGACAAAAACAAATTGTTGATCAAAATCTTCGAGTCCGGTATTGTAAATTCCTTTCACCACAAAATTTCGCTGCCGCGGATCAGCATCGTTATTAAAAAAATATAAGCTCACCTTGTCTCCTACTTTCAATTTCAAACGACCAGCGATGTATTGCGAAAGAATAATATCCATCTGATCATTTCCTCCATCTTGCGGCAGAATCTGACCGTCGACCAACATTTCTTCCAAAAAACTCCAATCGAAATCTTTGCCGATTCCTTTGATAATAACACCTTGTAAAGCTTCGGGTGTCTCAATAATTCCCGGTTTTGTAGCAAAAACCTGGACATGCCTCACACCTTCCGTAGCTTTCAAACTCTGATACACCTCAGGATCGAAAAGAAGTTGTTGAGAGTCACGACTGAAATTTCTTTGGTTACCGGTTACCTGAAAATGCGACCCGAAACCAATCACTTTGTTCCGGATTTCTTGCTGAAACCCATTGACAATGGCAATACTCAGCAACATCATTGCAACTCCGACAGCAATGCCGATGGTTGCAATACGCACGATGGGACGAGAAATTCTGGTCTTGTCATCACTCCTGAGAATGCGTTGCGATATGAAAGATGAAATATTCAAATTGATTCGTGCGCCAAAAGTATATTGGGCGTGGTCTTTGAAAATTGAAGTATTGAATGATTTTCACTACATTTTTGCACCCTATGAAATGGCATCTTTTTTTATTCGTCGCTTATTCGTTGATTTCGTGCAACACGGAAGCTCAGCGAGCGATTCCCATGAAAGCGCTGGAGTTCAACAAAAACATCAGAACTGGTGCTGAAAGCACGGCTGAGTATTTACCTCTGCTGAAAAATCGAAAAGTTGCCGTAGTGGCCAATCAGACCTCACTTATAGCCAACACTCATCTCGTGGACTCTTTGTTAGCACTAGGAATAGATGTTGTCAAAGTATTTGCTCCTGAACATGGCTTCAGGGGTGACGCAGGCGCCGGTGAAACCATTAAAAATGGAAAAGATGCCAAAACAGGCTTGCCTTTGATTTCGCTTTATGGTAAAAACAAAAAACCCAATGCGGAAATGTTGACTGACATTGACGTGATCGTTTTTGATATTCAGGATGTTGGGGCGCGCTTTTACACTTATATCTCAACGATGCATTATGTCATCGAAGCTGCGTTGGAAAATAAAAAAGACCTGGTTATTCTTGATAGGCCTAATCCAAATGGTTTTTATATCGACGGCCCCATATTGGATCTGAAATTTCAGTCGTTCGTGGGAATGCATCCGATTCCCGTTGTGCACGGCTTGACAGTTGGTGAGCTTGCGAAGATGATCCTGGGTGAAGGTTGGATCAAAACTGAAGACACCTCCTTTTTGAAGATTATCTCCTGTAAAAACTACAGCCACAGCGATTTGTATGAACCTCCCGTTCGTCCTTCACCGAATCTCCCAACTCTTTCTTCGATTTTTCTTTACCCCTCTCTGTGTTTCTTCGAAGGAACCAAAGTCAGTGTTGGCAGAGGCACAAACCTGCCCTTTCAAGTCATTGGATATCCAGGGAATAAAACCGGCAACTTTACTTTCACGCCAGAAGATGTTCCGGGTATCGCTATGGACCCACCACAAGAAGGCAAACTCTGTTCTGGTCACAACCTCACGGAATTCGGGTCTTTCTACATCACCTCATCTCGTGAGCTTTATCTGGAATGGCTTACAGGCTTGTGCGAACAGGAGACAGACAAAAAGAAATTTTTTACAACTCCAGACTTTTTTGACAAACTCGCCGGAACAGACCAATTACGTGTGCAACTTCTCAATGGAAGTTCCGCGTCTGACATCAGAGCTTCCTGGAAACAAGGACTCACCGACTATAAAATCAAACGAAAAAAATACTTGCTATACCCTGATTTTGAGGAATGAAACGAACTTTCGGGCAAAGATTGAAAGTGAAATTTTCACCAATTCCCGAATCCAGCATGACATTGACATTGCTTTCGGTTTAGTGATTTTGTAAGAATGTATTATTTTCGGGCGACTTTTCAATCCAGAACATGAAAAAAATCTTCTACTTTTCTATTGCTGTGGCTTCCATGATTGCCATTTCCTCGTGTAAAAAAAGTCCTGACTATACAGCGGTTCCTTTCTTTTGCGAT
>JANOVT010000030.1:0-12298 GCA_031417525.1 Flavobacteriales bacterium
GTGCAAATTTCCATCATCTCTTCACTGGAATGAATCGGTAAAAAATTTTCAATGTTCGAACCATTCAATGGAAAAATCAGTTGAATACTTCCATCGCTGCTAATACCGAAGACATAAATATAATGTCGCGTAGTATCACTGCCTGGTTCTTTCTTCAAATAAATGTGTACCTGGTCCTTATCCCAAACTTCACCACCACGAATCAATTCCGTTTCATTGTTTCTACGAATGGCAAGTTGATATGGAAAACCTGTCGCTGATTCCAAAGTCAGCCAACTTTTGGTTCGATGCAATTTATAAGCTGCTTCAGAAATTTTTGAAGCAACCAATGACTCGTTGCCATTCTGTATTGGCCATGCATCTGATTTCGGTGCATACGGATCTGTAGGGTCAGAGTAAGGAAGATTTCTTACCAACTGGTAGCTAAGTTGACCACGATTCAAAACACCAGTTACACAATAATCAGCTATCCCCCGATCTGAAATCTCAATACTGCTATAATTTTCTTTCAAGCTCAATTCCAGCGACTGAAACAAGACATCATACAGAGGGATTTCAGTCGTCATCTCCACCTGATCTGACAACAATTTCAGCAAAGAATCCTTCGAATGGTTCACCTTAGGAATATAAAGCCGGAGGTTGTCCATTTTACCGGAACTGCCGCGCTTCACCACATTAAACATGGTCCCGGCCTTCACCTGAACCGCAGAACCTTTCAGGGGTTTGCACAAACTTGAATTGATGCCGGTAGTTTCTTTAACCTCTAATGATACACCAAGTTCTTGATTGGCTAAAACGGAACCTACTTCAATCGCTGAAGCAGGTCCGGCTTCTATTATTATACTCTTGTCTGTTGTAACTCTCAAAACAGGAAATGAAGGAGGATGCACAGGAACAGGCCGACCAAAGATGGAAGAAGATCTGCGCATGGTATTCGCTTCGAGTACAGGAATCTGTGCAATACCTGCGTAACGCATTTTAGCCATCGTGGCATCATACACTTGCTCTACAGTTGTTTCTGTTTTGGATTGTTCTAAAACAGAAACAAGCGTTTTAGTAAATGTGCTATAAAATTTGCCATCTGGAAATGCCATTCCTTGTGCCTGCTGATAATCTTGCGCAGCGCTCAATACAATCGCACCTCCGGCAGCCGGATTGACATACAAAAAAGGATCGTTTATTTCATCCGTAGAACCATCCATTGATTTGGATTCACTCTCGGGAATATCAGTCGACTTAATTTCAATTTCTGTTCCACGAGCAATTGATCCGCTATGACAACTGTCCATGATCACAGTAAGGATCACACCTTTATCTACAAACTGCTGAAAGCGAAGTCCAAGTTCTTTGTCCTGGATATCAGCACCTTGATAAATTCCATCAGCCGGAACAATGGTTTCATTCATCAAATCCTTTTCCAGCGACATCGGATTTGGTCGCATAGAACCATGTCCTGAATAATAGAAAACGAAGACATCACCTGATGCACACTCATTCAACGACCGATCGATTGCGTCGAGAATTCCCTTTCGTGTTGCCTCTTTATTCTTTAAAACGGTGATTTGATTCTGATTGAAACCGTAACTCACAGTGAGCAAGGATTGAATAGTGGCCAAGTCATTCACGGCACATTTCAAATCTTCGATTCCGGTTTTGCGACATACAAAACGTGTATCATTGCTCTCCCCCGCTTTTATATATTGACTAATACCGATGAGCAGTGCACGTTGAGTTTGTCCGAAGGAATATCCACCGCAAACCATGACTAGCAAAAATAACAGCAATCGTATTCGCAAAAATGGCTTGTTCATAGTGCAGTGGTTTATTGCGTGACTGTACATCTGGTTGGCGGGTACGTTCATTGTCAGTGTAAAGATAAGAAGTGAGAAGTCTGAAGTGAGAAGTGAGAATTTGGGTGTGAATATTAAGATTAAGGCCTTAACATCGTAAACTTCAAATTTTCGACGTTAATTCTGAATCAAACTCAAACCAGATCCTCACTTACCTCCAAACTAAACTTATTGTATTTATTACGGTATTCAATTGGTGTAAGTCCCGTAATTTTTTTGAAAAGATCTCTAAAAGCCTTTGTATCTGTGTATCCAACATCATACATCACTTCCGCAATATTTTTTCCACTTGTTTCTAAAGATCGTTTGGCAGCTTCTACTTTGACACGTTGGATGTACTCCAACACACTGTTGTTTGTTGCCAATTTGAATCGACGCTCAAAACTTCTGCGGCCTAATGACACGAAATCCGCAAGTTGATCAATCGACATTTTTTCCATAATATTCGATTCAATATAATCCTGAACTTTCTGAATTTCATTGTCTTTATGATTACGCTGACCTTTGAACATCATAAACTTATTCTGACTATCACGGTCGATATCCACCGCGAAAAACTTTGATGCGAGGATGGCGGTTTCACGTGATGTATACTTTTCCAACAAATACAATAACAAACTCCAGTATGAATTGGCTCCACCACTGCTGTAGATGCCATTTTCATCTGAAATAATACTGCCTTCGATCAGATCAACCTGAGGAAACATTTCACGAAATTCATTGGCAGATAACCAATGTGTTGAACATTTTTTTCCATCCAGCAATCCCGTAGCTGCCAGCAGAAAGGCACCGATACAAAGTGAAGCCACCTCCGCCCCATTTTCATGTTGATCCACAATCCAAGGAAAATATTCCTTGTTCCTTTCAATTGCTTCCTGCAAATCGCCGCTAATGGCCGGAATAAATATCAAATCTGTTTTTTTTACTTCATCAATTGTTTTATCCGGGTGAATCGTCACGAGACCGTTCATAAGCTTCACTTGCTTTTTCAGACCAACCAATTCTACGTTAAACAAAGGTTTCTTCCCTTCTGCTTTCAGGAACTCATTGGCCGCGGTAAACATATAACGTGGATCTGCGATTGCCTCCATTATAGCCGTTTCCGGTATCAGGATACTAATGTTCATCATGAAACAAATGTAGAAAAGTTCACTGTCGCAATCAACCCCTCAGGTTGTCATAATCAGCACTCACGGATATGAATGTATGAACCACATCTTTGCATAACAACCGAAAGGTCACTTACGACAATCACCACCATGAAAAAATTAAAATTACAAATGCAGATGAGTCTCGATGGACTGGTAGGCGGACCCGATGGTCAGCTCGACTGGATGACCTGGACATGGGATATGCCATTACAGGAATTTGTCACGAACCTAACAGATACCATTGACACAATACTATTAGGTCGAAAAATGACGGATGCTTTTATTGCGCATTGGGAAGCAGCAGCAAGCAATTCCGAGGATCCATCTAAACCATTCGCTGATAAAATGGTAAGCGCTCAGAAAGTTGTGTTTAGCAGAACACAGAAAGAAATTTCCGGAAAAAATGCACGCATCACCAACAATGATGTTGTCGAGGAAGTTACAAAACTAAAAACGGAATCCGGAAAAGACATCATCGTTTACGGAGGTGCAGATTTTGTGCATTCACTGATTCAACTCAACTTAATCGATGAGTATTATTTGTTTGTAAATCCAACTGCAGTTGGTAACGGCCTCAGAATTTTTTCAAGTCAAACTCCCATGAAGCTGGAAGAATGCATAGCATTCGAATGCGGAATTGTATTGCATAAATACGTAAGGCCATGATCAATGGTCAATGGTCAATGGTCAATGGTCAATTGAAAAACTTAATTCAAAATTCAATAATCCTATTTCATAATTAATAATTAAAAATTCACAATGAAATCCCCAATATATCCATGTCTTTGGTTCAATAATGAAGCGAAAGTCGCAGCCGAATATTACTGCACAATCTTTACAGGTGCAAAAATCCTGGAATCAAATCCGCTCGTTGTTCGATGGGAATGGAACGGCCAGAAAATTATGTGCTTGAATGGCGGTCCGAAATTTCAGTTTAATGAATCTGTCTCATTCGTGATTGAATGTGAAACGCAGGAAGAAATCGACGAATACTGGAACAAACTGACATCAGATGGCGGAACTGAAAGTATGTGCGGCTGGTGTAAAGACAAATTCGGATTGTCGTGGCAGGTGGTCCCTTCCATTTTAGGACGATTGATGAGTGATCCTGAAAAAGGTCAACGTGTGATGGCCTCATTTTTAAAGATGAAAAAATTCGACATTCCAACCTTATTGGAAGCTTGATATAATTCAAATGACACAAATTTTTCCCTATCTCACTTTTAATGGTAATTGTCGGGAAGCGATGAGTTTTTACCAAAGCTGTCTGGGTGGCAAATTAAATTTCCTGACCATTGGTGGAAGTCCGTTAGCTCAACAAATGCCTGAGCCAATGAAAAATTCCATCCTTCATTCCTCATTGGTCCATAGAGCAATCGTAATGCAAGGATCCGACATGGTGCCAGAATCAGGAATTACGAAGGGTAATTCCGTTTCACTTTCAATGAACGCCAGCAGTGAAGCAGAAGTCAGATTATTATATGAAAAATTATCCGAAGGAGGACACCGGGACCATGAATTAGAACACACCTTTTTGGGCGCACTATTTGGTGACCTAACTGACAAATTCGGCAATCATTGGTTGCTTCATTACGACAAAAATCAATTGAAATAGTTCTGTATAATTTTAAAATAATCAACCTAAAATGAAAAAGACAAAAACGCTCTACTGGATCATAACCGGAATCTTCTCTGCATTTATGCTATTCTCGTCACTCCCAGATATCGTCAATTCTCCTGATGCAGTTATTTTTATGACACATCTTGGCTATCCACCTTACTTCACGCCGTTTATTGGGGTTGCAAAAGTGCTTGGAATTGTTGCAATATTGATTCCGGGTTTTCCCAGAATCAAAGAATGGGCTTACGCAGGATTATTCTTTGATCTGTTCGGAGCGATCTATTCACTGATAGCCACAGACGGATTCAACTCTTCCTTGCTCTTCATGATTTTGCCAATTGCCTTCCTTTTTTGGTCCTATTCCCTGTATCACAAGATCAGAAATGCAGCGTAATTATGAAGATGCTTTAAAATGAGAATGAACAAAAAAAAGCCGATCCCCCTATGGACCGGCTTCAAAAACAAGATATAATCTAACCCACTACACCTTATTCTAAAGACTTTTGACTATGTGATTCATTTATTATATTCTTACAAGCTATCACTGTTGACCAGCGACTACTTTGTGCAATTCGCTTTTCTGTGAGCCATCACTGTAGGTGATTCTTCGCACTATAATTCCTGTTTCAGAAGAGTAATTATCAATTTTACTTCCACGCAGATCATAGTATTCCGTATAGAGAGGTTTTACTCTTCCTGTCCTTTCAGGTATTCCTGCGGCAATTGGCATAGACTGCCATTGCAGCAACTGACCAAATTGTTCAGGCCCGCTATCTCCATCAGAATATGGTGTAACGTGCACCATACATTACTGATTGAATGCACAAGGCGTAACATGCACATTGAACTTAAAATGCCAGGTGCAGGAGTCATTCATATCGCCGGGATCGTTGAGAGCATTCAAATCATTGTTGGCATCAAACGACCAGCCCGAGCCATTCCATAACCAACCGGAATTTCCACTGCCAGGCGTAACGACAATATTACTTGAGGTTACAATCATGATAGATTCTGGCTTCAATCCACCGTAATAAACATATGGAGACCATCCAATGCGGGAATAGCTCATTTCAAATGTTCCGCACTCTATAAAATTATCCGGAGTCGGAACCAATTGTTCACTGTATTGGTCGCATTGAGAAAATGTATTCATGCTATTGACAGCAAATGCGAGGATGAGGGCCAATGTATAAGTACGATTCATATTAGAATGATTAAGTATTTGACAAAAACAATTATTCTGACTTCAAACTCAAATTGTCTCTTCAACTTTTCGTTTCTGCACAAACAACTGTAGAAGATTTGTGAACTTGTACTCAGTTCAGAATACTATAGTTAATGATAAAGATCAGTTTTGGAATGATCAAATGTCATGTAAGCCCTATTTGACCAACTGGTCGATGAAAAGTGTCGATTCCACTGCTTCCAATCATCAACGAGCTGATCTCTTATCAGTCAATTGCCCAGCTCAGATTTCAGGTATGAACATATTACTTTTCAACAAACATGTCTTCGATTGTTCAAGCAGAACCCGCAAAACTAAAAGCTGACCTTGAGCCCATTCTCTGATTTCAGGATCATAGGCTCCATTTGCCGCTCGTTCAAAAAGATCAATTGCCAATTCATGGTTTTTCACCATAGTATCACTAAATAATTTATCAAAATCCGTCAGTTGCACTGCATTCATTTTATCATAAACCTCCTGACTGTCATGAGTAATTTCTGCCGGAATTGACACTTGCTTATTTGAACTCAGCACTTTCAAACTATCGATGAGAGTTGTATGATCAACCTCGACCTTTAGGCCAAGCGCTTTCACATCATCCAATTTACCCAATTGTTGAGCAAGTAATCCGAGTTTCATCTCCTCCAAGTGAATAGAAGCTGCCTTCACCAAAAACTGCGCATCTTGTTCCCGCTTTTCAGAAATGAACCGGTCATCATTCTCCTGGGAAGCTGTCTGAGCAGCATCTCCCGGCTTTTGATCCTCTGTACAGGATGAAAATAACAGACACGTGAATAAGAGAATTGCTGATGCACGTATAGTTACATCATTAAGCTTCACCTTGTTTTTTTTGAATACCATGTGCCGGGTTAATTAGAAATATCTGAACTTCTTTAGTCATTACAAAACTGGTCTCGAGATGAACTACATCATTTATACATCTTGCGAAGAAGATTACACATTTCCATAAAAATACTCACCAAGAGTTCAAGAACACATCAGCATAATCATCATAACTTAGCGTGCATATTCTGAAAACGTGGGAGTAGTGTTTATATGGTAGAAATGACATCAATAGAAATAGCAGGAATCAAAATACTTGAGCCTGTCACTACCATAACGGATCTGTTGGTGACCGCAGTTTGTTTTTACGCATTTGTGCACTTGCGAACACATGAACACAGAGAAAGTAAACACGTAAAGTTCTATAGATACTTCTTTTTGTTTATGGGTTTGGCAACTCTTCTGGGCGGCATCATCGGACACGCCTTTCTTTATCTTTTCTCTTTTGGATGGAAAGTACCGGCATGGATCGTGAGTATGATTTCAATTGCTCTTGCAGAGCGCGCCGCGATCATGCGTGCCCGGCCGCTCATGCATAATAAACTGGGATCATTTTTCACCTATCTGAATTTGATGGAACTGCTCACCTTCATGTTCATATCCATCTACACGTTGAAATTCATATTTGTAGAAATACATGCGATGTATGGTTTGCTGATTGTGGTCTTCTCGTTTGAAGGATACATTTATTTGCACACACGGGATGCCGGCAGCAAAAAAATTCTCTGGTCAGTATTGCTGGCCGCGATGGCCGCTTCTGCGCACATTGGAGAAATTAGTTTTCATAGATGGTTCAATTACTTTGATCTCGCACATGTTTTGATGGCTATTAGTTGTTGGGTTCTGTTTAGCGCCGTGCAAGAAATGTTGCCTGAAGTGAGTCGACGCCAAGTCTTAAAAAAACACTGAGTTTGTTCTTATACCTAATTTGAGTTTCACTCAGGATGCTTTTGTACATTTGATTAAATCAATACTACACCACCGCCATGCCTAATACGAATCAACACATCCAGGACTTTGCAGGCACAAAGACTCTGAAAAGTATTTTAAAAACGCTTTTGGTTCTCTTCATTCTTAATGTGCCTCAGCCCAGCAATGCACAAGTTTCCACGGACAGTCTGCTCCTTTATATGCCCTTCAATGGTGATGCATTGGACTACAGTGGCAATGAAAACCATGGCATCCTGAACGATGTTGTTGCTGACACCAATCGATTTGGTGCGACAAATAGTTCATACAAATTCAATGGAGTAGATAGTTATATTGAAATACCGGCAAGTCCTTCGATGAATATGATTCAGACGTTAGATGAAGTAAGTATCACAGCGTGGATCAATATCAATCAATGGCATGTAAGCGGTAATGTCTTCTCCATCTTTGAAAGGTATAGTCCGGGAACGGATAGCGGTTGGCTGTTGGAAGCAAACTGGGTTGGTGGAGGAATACTTTTTCTCGCAGATGAAACTGGACCAACCAATTGGATTGGCTGTGATTTCACCTGGAATTTCGACCAATGGTATCATTTGGGATTTACCTATAGTCAGGCTCAACAACTAGCAAACTTTTATATCAATGGTGAATTGGTTTGTTCAGAAACATATTCACCACCCATCAATGTAGCAGATACCACCTCCTCCTTCATTATAGGAAGAAGCCTGGCGGGTCCGGATGAATATTCGGACGGATTGATCGATGACTACAAAATTTACAATAGGATTTTATCGGCAGCAGAGGTAGATACTTCTTTCACACTGGGTCGAAATGAAGCGTTCAAGGAATCACGTTTTGAAATGTATCCGAATCCAACGAATGAAATGTTGACCATTCTTGCACCTTCCAATGAATACTCGACTGAGTACAAACTGATAGATCTAAGGGGCCGGGTGCGCATCGCAGGAGCATTTAACAGCACCGTGAACACAATTGATATGACACAACTACCATCAGGCATCTATATGCTCGTTGTGAATGATGAGAATATAACCACGAAAAAAATCATCAAAACAAACTAGTTCATTCCCTCCACAAAAACAAAGGAATAAACTTCTTCTTTGATTTCATTCTATACAATGCATCAATTTGTTTTGGCCTGCGCAAGCTTTATTTTAAATTTTTTGAAAAGAACGACGAACTCGGCAATAGCGTCAAGATTCACCGAATAAGATCGCTTCAATCCAACAATACGACCATCGATGAAACCGGCCCTTTGCAATTCTGAAAGGTGTTTCTGAACTTGAGTTTTATCCAGGCCTTCAATTTGAAGCATTTCTCCTTCTACAAGATTATTTTTAGCAACAATCGCAAGGATGATCGCCACCCTTGACGGATGCCCTATTGCGTTTGAGAACAACGCCAACCTCGATTCAAACTCGCCGTATTCAGCTCTATTCGCAATAACTCTGGATAACATAAATATTCAATAACTTAAGAGTTACTAGCGGAGAATTTCAAACCGTTTTTGTACAAGGTGTTTGTCATTATAACCCACAAGGATGTATAGACCATCAGCCAGAAAATCCACCGACACACGTTTGTTTTGATTTGCCAGAAGCAATTGTTCATTCGAAACACGTTGGCCAATTTGATCTACAATATAAAACTGTAGAGTTTCTGTTGATTCAATGAAGAAATCACCAAGAGAAGGATTTGGATAAAGACTCAACACATCCATTCCTCTCTCCATATCAAATACACCCACTGCATTGACAGATTGAGTGGCGCTGCCAACACAACCCGCATCTGATGTAACAGACAATGTCACATCATAAACATCATTCACTGCATATTGATGTGTTGGTTCGAAAAGATCTGAAGTGGTGTCATCACCAAAACTCCAATCGTAACTCACATTAGATCCACTGCTAATCGTGGTAAGGTTTGTAAAAGAAACAAGGTTCAAATCCGAATCAAAAGCACTTGTAAAATCAACCACCGGAGAAGGTAGTATAACAACATCCGTTGTGATGGTATTCACACATCCATCGACAGTGAGTGCGTTAAGGGAAACAGTATATGTTCCTTCAGTACTATATATTGTGGATGTGTCCTGACCAGTTCCTGTAAAACTGTTATCAAAATCCCAATCATAAGAAGTGATTGCCAGACCATTGATTTGTGAATCATACGAAAACTGTAATTCCGAATCGGAGCACAGTGGATCAGCAGTCAGCACCTGGATATCCGGAGAAACGTCATCTTCCTGGTTGATAAAAAGATAACTGCTTACAATGCCGTTTAGAAGTGTTGTTGGTGAATAGAAATCAGTATCTAACACGTCAGTACATGGAGCAGCCAAACTGAATTTCAATTTCATGATCGGAACATCCAATGGAAGAAAAACCGAGATTGAAGAAGTTGAAGAAGTATTACTCAAAAATTGATTGTTCGCATTGAAATTCGTATAAACATCCATTGTAGCAATGACAGAAGTTGTAGATACATATGTCAATTTATTTAAGTCAAATTGAAACCAATAATCCACCGCGTTGATTGCAGGATCTATTGACCTCAGAATGACAGGAAATTCAATGAAATAATTTTCCGCATTGTTGGTGTAAACTGCCTGACTAAGATCAAAAACGATGGTGTCATTGATCGTAACACTTCCCATTTCGCAGAAGGAATTTGCATTGGCTTTGTTGTTGTCAAGCGTGAACAAGCAAAGTAAAACAAGAGCATAAATGACTTTCATGTGAATTCAATTTTTAAATGAAAAGAAGGTCGCCGCCATAAGCGAACGACCTTCTTCTTCAAAAGGCAAAGATTCTATTTATTAATAACTACACGTTTGGTTTCGATTGTGCTTTCACCATAGAAACGAACGAAATAAACGCCAGAGCTCAAGGCGTTCATGTTCATTTCCAACAATTGGTTAGCTTTCACAATGACACCAGAGTAAACAAGATTTCCTGTCATATCCACAACCTCAACGATACCGTCCATGTCTGTTACGACAGAGAACTGACCATTGGATGGATTAGGATAGATTGAAACTGAATTTGATTGTTCAACAGCTGTTTTTACAAAACGGATGTCTGCTTTTTTACCATTCAACAAACCGAGAACTTCAGTGAAATCTTTCTCACGGATAGTTCCATCTACTGTTTCAAAAGTCAACGTCAACGTTTGAGTATACTTATTGAAATTGTCCATATTGAAGCCAGAATAACGGAATGTTTTGTCATTTGTGTTAAAGAACGACGCGCTTTCCACGTTGGACTGCATGTCTTCCATTCCTGAGTAAGTCAAACGATTTTCATTCAGACCAAGTGCAAGGTCAAATGCATTCACTGCTTCAGAAGACATAAAGCTAACTGGAACATGAACGGTAGTGCCTTCAACAATAGCATGGTTCAAGTCAACCAGGATATAGTCAGAGGAATTTGCTTTCAAGATACCATCAGCAACATAAGTTGCATAGCTTCCGTTCACGTCACCCAACAAAATTCCTTTGTAGATATCTGATCCGATGTTAGGACAAGTGCTACCATTTGTGGTGTAGCCAGAAACATTCGCATCAAGGTAGAAAGGAATTACAGGTACTCTGCTTTTAGAGAAACCAATAAGGTCGTTCAATGGGAAGGTACCAGAGATCTGATATGCTGCATCAGCATTCACGCGAGTCTGGTCAACAAAAACCCAGTCTTTAGAAGCCTGACCATTTGATATACCAGTGTTGCTATAGTTCCATGCCTGAGCATATTCACCAATTGCAAGAGTTGCACGCTGTTTCATTTGAGAAATGTCACCAGCACTAACAACACCATCCAAATTCACATCCAATGAAAGAATTTGATAAATGCTTGGAGTAAATGCCCCATTCAACAAAAGTGTTTTACCTAACACAGCATCAGCAGCGTTGATCAATAATTGAACTGGATTCAAATTGTTGATGTCGCGTTGAATTGACAACTTCGTACCGTTATTAAGATCATGAGTAAACTGACCACTCAAGTTTGGCACAACCGGAGAACCAGGGTTGTTGATTGTTGTTCCTGTAACACCATAAATATTGGTAACAAGGTAGCTGTTTGGATTCGCGATGTCATAAATGATCGGGCTGTTGTCAGACCAGAATTGCAAAGTTGACTGATAGCTAGAGCTCACAGTAGAATAAGCTTTACCAGCAGATGCAGAACGAGTCTGAACACCAGTGATATAACTTTCTTGCAAGAAAGAAACAGAAACTGTTGCAGAGTCAATTGGATTGAAAGCACCCAGACGGCTAAATTCAACACAGAAGATATTTCCAGTACCCTGGAACTCTGTAAATCCTGTAGCAGTACCATTGAAGTACAATGAAATGTTCATGCTACCTGGAGTTGATACAGAAGAAGCAGTTTCAACAAATGATGAGTTGATCAAGTTGTTGAATACTGTGATGTTGCCAGTTGGCAGAAGACGTGTTGCATCATAGTTCAAAGTCACGTCGTAACCGATAACGTTGTCAACAGGATTTGTAACAGAAACAGCAACCGGAACGCAATAGGTACCAAGATCACAAGTTTGAGTCACAGAGCCAACTGTGTAAGGAAGTGCGTTTGGATCAGCAACATCCAATGTAACAGAAGCTGATGTAGTCACAGCAGCATTGCTATCTGTAGCTTTC
>JANOVT010000031.1:0-4466 GCA_031417525.1 Flavobacteriales bacterium
GCAGGCAACTACGCTATGTGTGGCAAAGCATACGATCCGCGGTTGATCGTTGGCTGGCCGACCGCACAGGTCGCGGTGATGGGTGGCGCACAAGCGGCAAAAGTGTTGCTTCAGATTGAAGTTTCCAGTATGAAAGCAAAAGGAGAAGTCATCACTAAAGAACGTGAAGACGAATTGTATAATAAAATCAAAGACCGTTACGACTCACAGATTTCTCCTTACTACGCCGCATCCCGACTTTGGCTCGATGCTGTAATAGATCCTGTGGACACGCGCAAATGGATCAGTATGGGTATTGAAGCGGCGAGTAAAGCACCGGCGGAGCGGGCGTATAATGTGGGGGTGATTCAGACATGAAATTAGAGCGAGAAAGAGAAGAAGAATGAGAACCTGTTGTGTTGTCTCTTATTTCTTATCACTCTGCATTTAACGCTGAACGAAATAAGCATCTCACATGAATCTATGATTTCAAAAGAATATACTAGTTCAAGAGAATGTTGTTTTTAATTCTCCGATATGCATTTCCATTTTAGATTTTGGGTTGAAACAATTTGAGAGTAACCCATCATTTGTCTTCACACCTCAAACAAAGGCAGATCCAGACACACCGACACAGCCAATAGTATCAGCCCAAGTAGAAACTGTCGTTTCAGTAGACATCGGATTCCTTCGGATATAAGTGCCACTTGAATCAATAAAACAAAACCCAGGCTTAAATAGCCTCCCAGATCACCAGCGCTCCTCATCTCGTAAAGAATCGGCAGCACTCCAAACTTGCCGAAAGTGACTTGCCGGGTGAACATCATCAACATACCAGCACTGATGATTGCCCCAATAATCCAGAGTAGCCATCTCGGGACATGGAATCCTGATTCGTTTTTTTCGTTGTCGCTTGACATCAATCGTTGTTCGTTTAAAGGGTTGAAAGTTAATCTAAGAATTCGCTTTCGATCATTGGAATTCAAATACGCATTCGTTTTTAAAGACATCAATACGTATGTCATCCTTTGGTAACTTTCTGTTCACTTCTTTCAATCCGATATCTGACTTCTAATTTCTGACATCCGGCATATGCGCTTCGCGTGAGGGCAGAAGATTTTCTGCACCTGCGATTATAACCCATCTCACCTATCACTTCTCACTTCTCCAAAAAAAACTTCTTCTTCACCTCCTCCGCACTCTCCACTACAATCTCTGCTTCCGGTCCTTGTTTTCCAGGAAAACCCGGTTCGCCATCGTATCCTTTTGAGTTGCGTGAAGGAAAAAACAAATCGATCAGGAAACTGGTTTCACCATTATCGGCCTCACCGCCCTTTCCTCCTTTGCCTGGAAATCCGCCTGCACCTCCTAGATTGTTGATATTTATCTGTGATAAAAATCCTTCGGCTAATGAATCACACCAGATTTTGACAATGCCTCCATCTCCTCCATTACCACCATAACCACCGTTACCGCCGACACCTCCGGCATCACCGGTTTCTGATGCAGCATCTCCACCTCTGCCGCCATCGCCTCCATTGCCACCAGAACCTCCACGCACTTCAATTTCGATCTTACCTATACCAGGCTTCAACATCACTTCTTTCCTGGATTCGCCGCAAATGCTTTTAAGATGCAGCACGCTTCCTGTCGAATCGAGCCACATATAAACGTGTGCTTCTCTTCCATTCCGACCACGATCTCCATTCAAGCCGTTGCCACCATTCTGATTAGTGCCGCCGGCTGATCCATTCGAGCCATCCAAGACATACACCTGTTTGTAAATCATGTATTCGACAAAGTCAAAATCGAGTGTGTAAATACGAACATCGAAAATAGAATGGTCGGCTTTCCACATAGCCGAAAGGGTGATACGATCCCCTGACTCAATCACGTTCTCTGGAATACGAATGAGACCGTCGATGATTTCATCTTTATTAAAAAAAAGAGTCAGCTTGTCGCCACTGATATAAGAATGTTTGTTCCATGGATTGGTGCGATATCTTTTTCCATTGGAGAAATAAAAACTGATGTCCGGATTGAAAATCGACCCTGGTATTAGTCGTTGCGTTTCCGGCACCAACACTGCCAGATTCACCAGATTTGGCAAATGCAATGTGTATCGACTTATAATCGGTTCTTCACCAAGCATGACGTGAACTTTCACATCAATGACTACTTTGCGTTGATTGGCTTCAGCCTTAGCGAGGTCAATGATAAAAACACCCGACTTGTATTCTCCCTGTTCACTTTTCAAATCAAAATTATTCCAACTCATATTGCCGTTGAGATAGCCGGTGGTTCGTCGCTTTTTGCCATTGTCATAAGTTACTTCACACCCTACCGGCAATGTGCCATTTAGAAACCAAAGTCCTGATGTATCAGCAATAAGTCTTACCGATTTTAATTCGCGGACGATGGCTTTTGTTTGGGTTGTAGACAATAACAGCATCAAAACACATAACGCATTACGCCATTGTCTGTTTCCTCTTGCTACTTGTCGTGACTTCATTGCCGCTATTTTACGATAGAATCGGGAGTTGACAGATGAGTGAAAACATTTTTTACCACAAGTGGGCGATTCGCTTCGCTCATTTTTGGGTTTCACGCAGAAATCGCAGAAGGAATTTCAGAATTCGCAGAAACATACTCCGTGTTACTCTGTGCGACTCTGTGGTTAAATTTTTCGTTTCACACGGAAAAATAGTGAACGAATCGAATTCTGTTTCTCACTCTTTATTTTCGCCCCATGAAACTGATCTCTTTTAATGTAAACGGAATTCGCGCGACAGTCAAAAAAGGATTGCTCGCGACCATCGAACAAATGAATCCTGATATCTTGTGTTTCCAGGAAACAAAGGCGAATGATGAACAGGTAAAAGAAGCTTTGGCGGAACTCAGAGGTTACGAATTGTATTCGTACAGTGCCGAAAAGCCCGGCTATAGCGGCACAGCCATCATTTCCAAAACCAAACCATTAAGCGTGCAGTATGGACTTGGAATGTCAGAACACGATACACAGGGTCGGGCAATTACAGCAGAGTATCCTGATTTTTATTTGGTCAATACTTATGTACCCAACAGCGGACAAGAACTGGTGCGCCTCGATTACAGGATGACATGGGATGCTGCTCTGTTGGCACATCTAAAAAAACTGGAAAAGAAAAAAGCAGTGATCTGGTGCGGTGATATGAATGTTGCTCACAAACCGATTGATCTCGCCAATCCAAAATCGAATTACAATAAGTCTGCTGGATATACCCAAAAAGAAATCGACGGTATGGATGCCTACCTTGCTTCCGGATTAGTGGATACGTTCCGGCATTTTTATCCGGAAGTGGTGAAGTATAGCTGGTGGAGCGCTCGATTCAACTCACGCGCAAAAAACGTGGGCTGGAGAATAGATTATTTCTTAGTATCAAAATCATTGATCCCCAAAGTGAAGGATGCGTTTATTTTGAATGAAATTGATGGAAGTGATCATTGTCCGGTGGGAATTGAAATCTAATTCGAATTATTAATTGTCAATTATTAATTATGGGTCAACTCTGCATATAAACCTCGTCGTCAACACCAACTTATCTCATATAATTAATAATTGATAATTAATAATTTCTATGCGTCTTCTGGAGTTTCTTCTTTTCTTCTTCGTCGTACTGAGTGTACTAATGTGTTATGCGGAAATTCCCGGTGGCACCACGGTGTTCACATTTGCAGCAAGCATTCTCAGCGGATTTTATTTTTTTGCAGGCAGTGGGATACTTCGAACTTCCATTTTTGCGCGTCTTCGGCACATACCACATCATGAGCGTGCAGTAGTGATTATCAGAGCGATTGCGGGTGCTGTGTTTTCATTCACCATCATCGCGGTACTGTTCAATGAACAGCTTTGGCAAGGCCGGCAACCTATGATATACATCGGCATTTTTTTGTTGACAGCTGTGATGGTGCTTTCACTTTTGTTTTTAGAAAATCATGAACCACTGTTGAACAGGTATATCTTTTTTCGCTTCTGGGTGTTATCTCTCTTATTGCTTTTTTACATGAGTGTTCCTTTGACGAAACGACTGGAATGGAAATTCGAGGATCAATATTATCGCGAAATATTGCAGTTCTCATTGGAAAATTCGGATGATGCCGAGGCCCGTAAGACGGTGAAAGATTATGAAAGAAGGCTGCAGGGATTGCCATTGGAGGAGGAAGGAACAGACTAGGAAATTGAGTCAGAGCTTCTGCTTTAAATTCAAAAATTTAAAGATTCAAGAATTCAAAAATTCAAGCTGAGTTGTTGTATGGTTAATTTCAATTCTTAAGGGTACTTCTAATAACTTCAAAATCCCTCACCTCACATTTAACCTCACCAATTTGGAGTTAATGGCAGATTTATTTTGCCGATCTTTTGATTTTGTTTGATCGCTTTTGCGATCTTTTTTTGCTTTTTGTTGCTGTGTACAGCATTTTTTCGACTTACATCAAGTTGTTCGCAT
>JANOVT010000032.1:0-4650 GCA_031417525.1 Flavobacteriales bacterium
TGCTGTATTGCTCCGTGATTCTTTTCTCAAATCTCACACTCACACTCACTCTACAAGTAGTGTGAGTTCTGAGAAGTCCCCAGCCGAATCTCTCTTGTGTATTTGCTGAATTGCTCCGTGATGCTGTTCTCAAATCTCACACTCACACTCACTCTGCAAGAAGTGTGAGTTCTGAGAAGACCCTAGTCGAATCCCTCTTCTGTTTTTGCTCAATTGTTCCGAATGGTAGTTCTCAAATCTCACTCTCACACTCACACTCCAATCCCTTATTTTCGTCAAAAAACAAAATGCGAATTGTTATTCAGCGCGTCAAACAAGCCAATGTTTTGGTAGATGAAAAAGTCATTGGAGAGATTGGCCACGGATTTTTGATTTTACTTGGAGTTGAAAATGAAGACACAATGGAGGATGCGAAATGGCTAACGCAAAAAATAATTTCCATGCGCATTTTTCCGGACGAAGAAGGGAAAATGAATCGTGACATTCTGGAAACAAAAGGAGATATTCTGGTGGTAAGTCAATTCACATTGCATGCCTCTACAAAAAAGGGGAATCGACCTTCATTTATTCGCGCTGCACGACCAGAAATTGCGATACCGCATTACGAATATTTTATTGCTCAGCTCCAAGAACTTTCAGGAAAAAGAATTGAGACTGGTGAATTCGGTGCGATGATGGATGTGAGTTTAATCAATGATGGGCCTGTGACGATAACGATGGATAGCAAATTCAGGGAATAGGGTAGGAGCCAAAGAGGTAACATCCACGTACATATATTAAGAACGTTAGCAAGACGAAGCTCCACCCCCTCTAATCCTCTGATCCTCTATTCCTCCAATCCTGTTATTCTATTTCACCCGGTCATTCAAATCTTCCGAACCAACTTTCCGTTGATTGGCCCGCATCATTTGATTACCGAAATTGTAAGTAAAACTCACCCGGAATTGTCGGCTTTCATATCCACCACTTCCTGAAATCTGAACTTGCGGAATATTGGAAATGCTATGCCAGACATTGCTATATAAAATATCTCCAAGTGCAACTCTCAATGTTGCTTTACCATCCATGAATGATTTTTTAACCGCAATGTCCATACTTCCCATCGGACGTGTAACGAATGTGGCTCCCCATACATTCGGGCCGCTATACCATCCGGAAAGTTCGGCCGAGAATGATTTTGGAAATGAATAAGAAGCCTGGCCAAAAAATGCATAAGCCCAAATAGTGAGATTGATGTCATTAAAATCAGCTTTGATTCTTTTTCTTCCGGTGTTGAGATTGACATACAAATTCAGCTTGTCTCCAAGTGGAATGGGAGTGCTCACGTTGAATCCAACCCACTCCTCGAAACCAAGATTTTTATTCATGATGTATGAAGCATTGTTGTTCGCAGTATCTGTGATGTTAGCGAAAAAATCGGCTGTGTAACTATAAGTGAGAGCGGCGGTCATAGAATAGTTTCGTGTATACGATGCCTCAACAATGTGCCCATACTGTGGCTGAAGAAAAGGATTTCCACGCTGATAGGTAAGTTCATCCATCTTTGATTCAAACGGATTCAAATCCTGGTAAGATGGCCGGTCAATTCGGCGACTGAAAGTAAGTGCAAATTGATTGGTGTCGTTTGCAGAATAGGTAATGCCGCCGCTTGGAAAAAAGTTGAGATACGAACGGTTGACATTTCTGTTTTTTTCTTCGGAAAGAATGGTGAAGCTTTTGAGTTTGCCAACGCTGGTTGTTTGTTCGGCGCGCACACCCAATTGAAAACTGATTTTTTTCAGTTGCTTTTTATAGTTGAAATACCCTGCACTGATATTTTCATCATACGCAAAACTATTGCTTAGCAAGCTGTCAAGTACTTCACCCGATTCAAGAACATTGTACCTGTTTAATGTGTTTTGGGTTTGCACAAAACTCCATTTCAAACCGGTTCCGAATTTTCCACCCCAGAGATTTTGTTCGTAGTCTGCTTTGAAACTAGTAATGGTAATATGCACAGGCGTTATGAATCTATAGTTAATTCGGTTGGCTGCAAGCTCCTGTCCCGGATAGGTATAGGTATTGGGTTGTGAAGTATTCGAGTGGATATCGTAATTGCCATAATCGGCGTCGATCATCAGATCATTACCGGTTTCATTGCTGAAATGATAGTTGAGATTACCATTGATGTTGGACCGATCATTCAAAGTTTTGTTTTGTGCAACAAGTGTGCTGCTCACAGATTCACCGGCAGCGGAAATATCAGTGTAGCTGCTGCTACGATGTGTATTGTCCGCGACATTACCACTTACTATCACTCCCAATGTGTTTTTAGAATTCAGGTAATAGTCAGTGCCTGCCTTAAAGTTATGTCCGAAATTTTCACTGAAGTCATCTGTCTTTTGCTGGTATTCATACAATACATTTTCAGAAGGATTTAGTTGGGTGCGGTTTAAATCCATCCAATTCCAGGATTTGCTTTTGTTCACGCTGTACAATGCGAAATAATTCCACTTCATATTGCGGTGATTGATATTGAAACTCGCATTGTATTTTGAATAAATCTGCACGCCATATCCAACTTGCACACTTCCATTCGTGCCGAAGTTTTTGTTTTTCTTCAATTTGATATTGATAATTCCGGCTGTTCCTGCCGCGTCATATTTTGATGAAGGGTTGGTGATGATTTCTATACTCTCAATATTGCTACTTTGCATATTCTTGAGCATGGCTTTTAAACCATCTGCATCCAGTGGCGAACGTTTTCCATCGATATAAACCATGATGCCACTTCTTCCTTTGATACTGATATTGTCGTCATTGTCGAGCATGACACCTGGTGCTTTACGAAGCAATTCCAACGCATCAAGGCCTGCGCTATTGATAGTTCCCTCGACATTAAAAATGGTTTTGTCTGCCTGAACTTCGACCAACGGTTTTTTGTACACTACATTCACTGTTGCGGTTTGTTGTGAGGCTGCAGTCAATTCAATAGTTCCCAGGTCGATCATGGTTTTATCTGCAACACTGAAAGTTTCGCTGATAAAATCTTCGAAGCCGATAAAACTTGTCCGAACGTAAACGTCGTTTCCCGAAATATTCTCAAATTGAAACGATCCATCGCTGGATGTGACTGCTGCTTTTACCAAAGAAGAATCACTTGCATTGTAAAGAATGACGTTGATGAATTCAAGCGGATTTTTATCCTTACCAATCAAAATGCCTTGAATATCTGCAGCCGAAATCTGATGATTTTGAAGAAAAAAGGCAAACAAGACAATGATTGGTGCTTTCGAAAATTTCATAGGCAGCAAAACTAGTTGACCTATGTCATTTTATGTCATTTTATTCCATAAACGGTGAAAAGTTGAATTGTCCGGAAATACTGATGTGTAGCGCATTTCAAAAGGAAAATTAACATTCATTCCGAGACCATTAACACTTCTATGCGTGCATAGATATGTATCTTTGACATGTCTTTTGAGCCGAAGCTGATTCTATGGTTTCTGGTTTAAAAGATCCTCCCATAGGTTTCATAGTGGGTAGGTTTTGGTTAAAGGTTTAGTGACATGAGGCTTCCAACGGGAAGCCTCTTGTTTTTTACTAGATGCTGGAATCTTGAATCTGGAACTTCCACCATTAGATCTGTTTCAACCTCCAAGAGTCACTTTCTCACTTTCTCACTTTCTCACTTCTCACTTCTCACTTCCAGCCTCCAGCCTTCCCGCCTCCTTCCACCACTTCTTAAGTCTTCTTTGTTGAGGAATGTAAATTTCCAGGCATAAAATCAGCTTGACGATGTGTAAGTTTGTGATTGCATTATGAAATAACTAACAAAAATTGAGCGATGAAAAAAATCTACTTATTAATTGTATTCGCACTGACTGTGACATTAATCAAGGCGCAATGTGATGCCACGTTTGAAATCGTAGCAAATGGAAATGAAGTTTCTGGAACTATTATCGGAACTGGTGCTACTGTGCCTTTCTATACCATCGATTGGGGTGATGGAGGTTCGGACTTCAGTCAGTATGCCACTCATATTTATGCTAATCCTGGTCCATATACTATCACTTGGGTGTATACAGATCTTGCTAATACCGAGTGTCTGCAAACTGGTACACAACAAGTGATCATCACCGGCGGAGGTTGTTCGATGGATTTCACTACCTATTCATTTGGGCTTACCACTTCGGTTCTGGTGACGGCTTCCGGTGCAGGTGCTCCTGCATATACCATCGACTGGGGTGATGGTTCTCCGTTTGATTATTCGGATCAGGCAGGACATATATACGCTGCCGATGGCACCTACACAATTTGTGTCACCTATCAGGATTATGATAACCTTGATAATTGCACACTTCTTCAGTGTCATGATGTTACAGTAGTTGCACAGGCTGGCGACTGCACCGTAAATCTGACTGTGACAATTGATGGTTCAATCGTATCGGCGGACGCTGTCGGAACAGGTGCAATAAATGAAAATTACATGATTACCTGGGGTGATAATTCATTTGATAATGGGTCGACTGGAACCCATTCTTATGAGGTTGCCGGAACATACACTGTTTGTGCTTTGTATGGTGATCTTGGTCCTGATGGATGCACCACCAGCGATTGCGAAGATGTGGTCGTTCAAAAAATTGGTGCCTGCACATTGGATGTGACAGC
>JANOVT010000033.1:0-5811 GCA_031417525.1 Flavobacteriales bacterium
GATCTTGCTGACCAGCGGGCCGATCTTGGTGTCCTTGTCGAACGGGCGGCCGGGCTTCATCGTCTCGGCCTGCACTTTCAGCGCGGCGACGAACTTGTCGAAGATCGGGCGCTCGACGTACACGCGCTCGGTGCCCAGGCACACCTGGCCGGCGTTCTCGAAGCACGAACGCGTCACGGTCGCCACGGCGTTGTCGAAGTCGCAGTCGGCAAACACCACGGCGGCGTTCTTGCCGCCGAGCTCCAAAGACACCGGGCGGATGCCGTCAGCACCCGCCTTCATGATCGCGGTGCCGGTCTTCGTCTCACCGGTGAAGGTGATGCCGTTGACGTCCTTGTGAGAGGTCAGGAACGAACCGGCGGAATCGACCCCGAAGCCGTTGACGACGTTGTAGACGCCCTTCGGAATGCCGACCTTGTTCATCACTTCGCCGAGCATCGTCGCCGTGCTCGGCGTGGCTTCGGAGGGCTTGACGACGACCGTGTTGCCGCAGGCCATGGCCGGGCCGCACTTCCACGTCATTAGCAGCAGTGGCAGGTTCCAAGGGCAAATGATGGCTATCACGCCGCGCGGCACGCGCACGCCGTAGCTGCGAGCGGTTTTGCCGTCGGGGGTGCGCATCTCGAACGACTCGGTCGAGGCGTTCTTGATGGTGTCTGTGAAGACCTTGAAGTTGGCCGCACCGCGCGGAATGTCCACGTGCGAGGCCAGGTGCGCGGGCTTGCCGGTGTCGGCAATCTCGGCCTGCAAGAAGTCGTCGAAGCGGTGGTTGATTTCGTCGACCAGGCCGTCGAGCATCTTGCAGCGGTCTACCACCGACAGCTTGCCCCACGGCCCGTGCAGCGCGGCCTTCGCTGCCGCCACGGCGGCGTCCACCTCCGGCTTGCCGGCCTCGTGCACCATGCCGATCAAAGAGTTGTCGACCGGATTGCGCTTCTCGTAGATCTTGCCGCTGGCGTTCTTGACGTATTCGCCGTTGATGAAATTCAGGATGTCTTTGCTCATGGTGGTCCTTTCAGATGTCCAGGCTAGTTAAAACCAATCGCGCTCAGGCCCGCCCGGGCGCAGGTTTCGTCTTCAAGCTCGGAGCCGCCGGACACGCCGATGCCACCGATCACGCGGCCTTCATGTTTCAGCGGCAGGCCGCCGCCGAAACACACCATGCGCGGGCGCATGGGAATGCCGCTGCGTACGGCAGGCGAGTGCGTGGCAAGCGCCTCGGTCCACGCTGAGGTGGGGAAACCGAAGCCGGCCGCCGTGTAGGCCTTGTCGATCGCGATGTCGATGGAATGCAGGAAGGCGCCCGGCATGCGCAGGAAGGCCGCCAGGTTGCCGCCCGAATCGACGACGGCGATGTTGACCTTGATGCCGGCTTCGTCGGCCCAATGCGCCGCCGCCGCGACTGCCGCAGCGGCCGCCTCCCAATGCACCACGTCCTGCGCAGCGGCGATCTTCATCAGGTGAACACCGACAGGAAGGCTTCGTTGATGGCTCGGTCGTGATAGAAGATCGCTGGGCCGAGCGTCTCGTCATACCAGGTGATGGCGGGCCGATCGGGGTAGTGGATGTAGCCGCCCGCGAAGACCTCGTTGCGGTTGCCGGAAGGGTCGAAGAAGTAGATTGTTTCGCCGCGCGTGATGCCGTGGCGTGTCGGCCCGATGTCGATCGAGACCTTGTTGCGCGACAGGATGTCACCCGCACGCAGCACCTTTTCCCAGCTGCCGAGTTCGAACGAAGCGTGGTGGAACTTGCCTTTCACCGGCTGGCGGATGAAAGCCACATCGTGCGCCTTGTTCGAACACGTCAGGAACGCGCCGATCATGAAGTTCGGGTCCGCCTTGGTGACGATCTTCTCGGCTATGCTGAAGCCCAGCACTTCGCGGAACAGCTTGACGGTGCCGTCAAGGTCGTCGCCGTAAAGCAGGCAATGGTCGAAGCGCGACGGCGAGATGCCGTGCTGGCCGTCGGGCCAGGGGTCGGGGTTGACGTTCTGCCCGTCGGTGCCACAGTTGTTGCCGATGTACTTCTTCTCGGCGTACAACTCCATCAAGTGCCCGGTGGGGATCGTGAAACGAAATCGCTCGCCAGTCTCGGGGTGCTCGCCGGCGGGAATCCACTCAAGGTCCGTGCAGAGCTTGGACTTCTCGATGTCCTTGGCCAGCGACTTCAGCGTCGCCGGCGAATCGACCTTCCAGCCCATGTAGTCCATGCCGGCTTCGTCGGCCTCGCGCAGCACCACGCTGTGGTGGTCATGCTCGTCCCAGGCCTTGAGATAGACGCGGCCCTTCTTGTCGCGTGCGACTTCGGTGAGGCCGAGAACCTCGATGTAGTGTTTCAGTGCAGGCGCCAGTTCGAGCACGCGGATCACCACATGCCCTGGGCGCAGAACGCCGGTAATTGCCATTCAAGTCTCCTTGTCGGGTTGAGAAACAAGCGCTGGTCTCGTGAAATCGAGACTGAAATGCGCACTCTTGCGGACCGTGCCTGCGCCCCAGACGCGGCCCAGCGCCTTCACGGTGATGTCGCCCTGCGGGTACAGCTTGCATGCCAGCACGCAGCCATCGGCTTCTTCTGCCGCGCTCACCACCGCGCGGTTCATCTTCTTGGTGTGGAAGCTGCCTGAGGTGATGCGTACCTTGCAGGCGCCACAACCACCGTTGCGGCAGCCGACCGGAATGCCGTGGCAGCAGGCCTGTTCCATCGCCGCGAGCACATGCACGTCTTCGGCGCAAGCGAACGATTCGCCTGTGTTCTCGATGGAGACGCGGTGGCTCATCAGGGGCCCTCACGCGACATGGAAGGCGCGGTAGATCGCGCGGAGCGCAGGCTGGCTCGACCTTCATTGAGAACGGTGCGAAAACCGATATGAGAGGTGCCGGAGTCTGTTTCGCTCGCCTGGCGTGCTGCGGGTCGGTAACGCGCGCAGAAGTTGGGCGCGCACAGATGCGATCCGCCTTTGATGACCTTGGCCGGCACCCCGGGCTGTCGCGGGTCGTGGCTTGCAGCCTCGTCAGGACCCGTAGGGTTCACTTCACTGCGGCCACTGTGGCCGGGGACGTACCAGGTATCCGTCCACTGCCAGACATTGCCGGCCATGTCGAACAGACCGTATGGGTTCGGTGAGAAACATCCCACCGGAGAGGTGCCGATAAAACCGTCGTCGCCGGTATTCACGATCGGAAACGCCCCCTGCCAGGTGTTGGCCATGGGCTTGCCGTCGGGCTCGAAACGCGCGCCCCAGGCATAAGGTTCGGCCTTAAGTCCGCCGCGGGCCGCGAACTCCCATTGCGCCTCGGTGGGCAGTTCGCGTCCGGCCCAGCTTGCATAGGCCTGCGCGTCTTCGTAGGCGACGTGCACCACAGGGTGGCTGCCCTTGTCGGCGATGCTGCTGGCCGGCCCATCCGGCTGGCGCCAGTTCGCACCGGCGACGAACCGCCAGCTGCCGGAACGGCCGTCGCGCGGCATCTCGAACACCGCCGAGCCTGGCACGCGCATCGCAGCAGGCAGGTCAGGGTGCCGCTGCAGGTCCGGCATGCGCTCAGCCAGCGTGACGTACCCGCTGGCCGCGACGAAGCGCGCGAACTGCGCGTTGGTGACGTCGTGTCGGTCAATCCAGAACCCGTCGACCACGACCTCGCGCGCCAGTGCCTCTTCGGCGTAGTGCTCGTCCGAACCCATCTGGAAGCGTCCGCCGGCCATGCGGACCATGCCCGCCGTTGCGCCGCCACGTGTGTCGGGCAAGCCGCTGTAGCCTTTGCAAAGCCTTGCGGGCGCAGCGGCAGTGGCAGCGGCAACGGCAGCACGCAGCGGGCTGTCGGTGGCGGCACCAAGGCCTGCCGCCAGCGCGAGCGTGGTACCGATGGCGAGGACGAGTTTCAATTTACTTGCTCCGCGGCTTCATCGCTGCTTCGATGGCCAGGTCCTCGTAGTACTTGGCATCGTTGCTGTAGCCGGGCCGCTTGGCAAGGCCTTCGATCTCGAGCACGCCGTTGGCGGCGACGTACTTCTTCCACTCGCCCAACATTTGCTGCAGCTTGTCGGGGCGCTGCGCGGCAAGGTTGCGCTGTTCCGTGCGGTCCTCGGCCAGGTTGTAGAGCTCCCAACCGCCATTGCCCCAGGGCGGGTTGGCGAAAACGATTTTCCAGTCGCCCTGGCGCAACGCCTTGCGGCCGCCCAGTTCCCAGCCGAGGCTGTCGTTCGGGCCGTAAACGGCTGAGGCCTTGCCTTGCAGATACGGCACCAGAGACCGCCCATTGAGCGGCAATATGGTCTGACCATCGGCCGTCGCTGAACCCGCAGGGTGCCTGGCGCCCGCCAGCTCGTAAAGCGTCGGCGCGATGTCTGTGACACGGGCAACCCCGGTGCGCCGTTGCGCAGCGACACCATGACGCGGCGACCAGAAAATTGCGGGCACGGAAATGCCACCTTCATACATGAAGGCCTTGTACAAATTCAGCGGCGTGCTGCCGACTTGCGCCCAGCCCGGGCCGTACTCGATGAACGAACCCGGCCGCCCGATGTTGGCCGTGCTGTTGTCCATGTCCTTGTGGATCCACTCGCGCGTGCGCGCCACGTCGTAGACTGAGTTGCCGTCGGCGCCGTTGTCGGACATAAAGATGACGACGGTGTTGTCGAGCTCGCCGCTTTTCTCCAATTGGGCGAGCACACGCCCGATCTGGCGATCCATGTTGTCGACCATGGCTGCGTACACCGCCATGCGCCGCGCTTCAGAGCGCCTTTGTTCAGCGGGCAGCTTGTCCCAGCTCGGCCAAGTTGCGTGGCCCTTGTACAGCTGCGAATTCGCAGGCACGACGCCGAGCTTTTTCATGCGCTCGAAACGTTCGCTGCGCAGCGCGTCGTAGCCAGCGTTGTAGCGATCCTCGTACTTGGCGATGTCCTCGTCGCTGGCGTGCAGCGGCCAATGCGGCGCGGTAAAGGCGAGGTAGGCGAAGAAGGGCTTGCTGCCGTCGCCCTTGGTTTCGTCAAGGTATTGCATCAACTTGTCGGCAAACGCCTGCGACGAATAGAAGTTCTGCCGTGGTGTGTCCACCGACTTGCCGTTCTCGCGGTAGATCGCTTTCGGCGGCTTCGCCGGATCAACTGCGACGATGCCGAACTGATCGCCAAAGTGGCTGGCGCCGCCCATCGTCATGGCGTACGAGCGGTCGAAGCCACGCGCCGCCGGGCTTTCGTTCTCGGCATTTCCCAGGTGCCATTTGCCGGCCATCACAGTTCGGTAGCCGGCTGTCTTGAGCACCTCGGGAACGGCCGCCACGCGCCGGTTCAGGAAGCCTTCGTAGCCGGGTTTTCCGCGCTGCTCTGGCAACATCAACTCCGCCATGTCGCCGAACCCGGCCTGATGGTTGTCGGTGCCCGACATCAACATGGCGCGCGTGGGCGAGCAGAAGGGCGAGGCATAGAACTGCGTCATCGCTACGCCGCTACTCGCCAGCCGATCGAGGTTCGGCGTCGCAATCTCGCCCCCAAAAGAGCCCAGATCGGAGTAACCAAGATCGTCGGCGACGATGAGCAGGAAATTCGGTCTGCGCGCCGTCGCCGCCGAGCCCGAATGCCCCGTCGTGCAGGAACTCAGCCATGCGGCAACGGCAAGGGCGGTGGCGAGCAAGGTCAGACGGATCATGGGGAAGTTCCTTGGTTGGTCGAATTCAGATGTTTCTGAACAGCGGGCTGCGGGCCAGGCCCTGTGCAGCGTCGGCATTGCTGAGGAACTTCTCGATGTAGATGTCGCGCTCGTATAGGCGCCCCTGCATCAGCGTGCGGATGCAGGCTTCGATCATCACCGGCGGCCCG
>JANOVT010000034.1:0-15751 GCA_031417525.1 Flavobacteriales bacterium
CAATTTTCGATAGAGCGCAGTCATTTCTGCAACTTTAATTGCTGGGCTAGGAGTTATATTGTGCGTATAATTTTCGATTATACCGCGATCCTCAATTCCCGCAAGCTCGAGGCTGCGTAATAGAAGAAATGTTTTTTTATCCGAGAGTATGTCACCGCCTTGTTGTTTACCAATCAGCTTTTCATCTCCAAAAACATCCAGATAATCGTCCCACAATTGAAAAGACAATCCAAGCTGGATGCCGAACTCAAACAATTCCTCCTGCGAGTTTGCATCCGCACCGCCAATAATGGCACCTATTTTCAATGCACCGGCAAGCAACACAGATGTTTTCAACCTAATCATATCTTCGTACTCAAGAACAGAAACATTCTGGCGTTTTTCAAAGTCCATATCCATTTGTTGGCCTTCACAAACCTCCAGTGCTACCTGATTAAAAACGCGCATGATTTCAGGCAAAACATCAGGCCTGGTTTTCATGAGTAATTGATAAGATTGAATGAGCATGGCATCACCGCTGAGGATGGCGACATTTTCATTCCACTTCTGATGAACAGTTGGCAAGCCACGCCGGATCGGTGCTTTGTCCATGATATCATCGTGCATCAAAGAGAAATTGTGAAACACTTCAATGGCTATTGCAGGATACAGAGCGTCATCAATTTCATCCGAAAATAAATTTGCCGACATCAGACAAAGAGCAGGTCTTACCCGCTTTCCTCCCAAAGACAAAATATAGTTGATCGGCTGATAGATCGTCTGTTCGCCATTCTCCTTGCAGAAACCATCAATCTTCTCACTTATCAGCAGTTGCAGCTCTTCAATGGATTTCATTGCAGTGTTCTTAGATATACTCAATTTAGTTTTGTCATTTATTGACCTGACTTCAATTGCTCCAGCAAATATTTTCCGTAGCCACTGTTCAGCAATTTATCAGCAAGCACTTCCAGTTGTTTGTCTTGAATAAAACCCATTCGCCAGGCAATTTCTTCAATGCATCCGATTTTCAAACCTTGACGTTCTTCAATCACCTGCACATACTGGCCGGCCTGCATGAGGGATAGAAAAGTTCCAGTATCCAGCCATGCTGTTCCTCGTTCCATTCGTTGCACTTTCAATTTTCCTCTTTTAAGATATTCTCTGTTGACGTCTGTAATTTCATATTCGCCACGTGCACTCGGTTCAAGATTTTTTGCAATGGCCACAACATCATTGTCATAAAAATAAAGTCCTGGAACAGCGTAATTACTTTTAGGAATATTAGGTTTTTCCTCAATTGAAATAGCCTGACCTTCCTCATTAAATTCTACCACTCCATATCGTTCGGGATCTCGCACGTGATAAGCGTAGACAAGTCCACCTTCGATGTCTGTGTTCTCATGAAGCATTTTTCCAAAACCTTGTCCGTAAAAAATATTATCTCCAAGCACAAGAGCTACTTTGGCTTTTCCGATAAAAGATTCTCCCAGAACAAATGCCTGCGCCAGACCATTTGGCACCTGCTGCACCTGATAAGTAAAACGACAACCTATTTCAGATCCATCGCCAAGCAATCGTTGAAAGCCCTGCATGTCCTGGGGTGTAGAAATAATCAGGATGTCTTGAATTCCGGCGAGCATCAGCGTTGAAAGCGGATAATATATCATTGGCTTGTCGTAGACTGGCATCAACTGTTTGCTCACGGCCAGAGTGAGTGGATACAATCTTGTGCCACTGCCTCCGGCCAGAATAATTCCTTTCATGTGCTGAATATAAATTGGTCTATGTTCGTCAAGCTCAATTGAATTTTACGTGCACGAATCTCAAGCTTCCATTTCTATTTTCTTGATTTCCCAATCTCCATAATGAAGATCATCTTCCTCATCAGTCATCTGGAAAAACGGTTCCTTGAAAGACTTCGTAGTAACACTTCGCTGGAATGATAAAAGGAGTGCCGGCAACACCAACAGATTCGTAATCATGGCTACTAAAATAGTGACTGCGGTGAGCACACCCAATGCACGGGTTCCTTCAAATTCACTCGCCGCAAAACAGCCAAACCCGAATAATAAAACGAGTGAAGTATACACCATGCTTGCGCCTGTTTCTCGAATAGCCAACAATGCTGACTCGCGAATTTTCCAATTATGGTGCTTCAATTCCTGACGGTATTTTGCCAGATAGTGGATTGTGTTGTCTACAGTAATACCAAGTGCGATACTGAAGACGAGAATAGTTGAAGGCTTCAGAGTAATATCCATATAACCCATGATGCCTGCAGTCATAATTTGAGGAATGATATTCGGGATGAATGATATAAAAACCATTCGCGCGCTCCAAAACATCACGGCCATCATGAGTGAAATAATCAGAATTCCAAAGAGGAGTGAACTGAATAAATCTCCCACCAGATAGTTAGTCCCTTCCAGAAAAACTACAGATGTTCCGGTGAGTGTGACCTTGTATTTCGTTGGATCAAAAATGCTATCGATCTGAGGCTTGATTTCGCTCATCAGTCGGTCCATCTCTTTTGTCCCGATATCTGCAATCTGGGTAGTGACACGCGTCATCGTTTTGGCGCTGTCCAAAAATGTTTTCTCCACATTTTTTGAGCGGCTTCCATCTGTTTTCAGATAGGGCGCAATAAAGCTTTGTTCATCGCGTGCCATCAGCGTATAATACTCCGGATCACCGTTATAAAAAGCTTGCTTCACATACTTGCCAGCATCAACGATAGAAAGAGATCGCGCAAACGGATGAATGATCGTGTCATGCAGTTTCAATTCATAGGATGCAAGCAGTAGTTGCAACTCTTCAATTCGCTGCAGATTTTTTTCCTTCGTGATCTGCCCTTTCTTTTTTCCATCTACAAGAATTTCAAATGGCATCACACCATTAAAATTCGTTTCAAACCATTTCAGATCGGTAATCACACGATCACTATCCGGAATATCATCGACAATATTCCCCGTGGTATGCATACGTGTGATGCCAAACAATCCCAGGCCGGTAACAAGAATTGTAACAGCATAAACAGCTTTGCGTTTATACATCACCAGACGTGCCAAAGCATCGAGTACTTTTTCCAACCACGGAGTTGAAAGGTGACCAAGGTGTCGTTCAGTAGGTGGTGGCAGAAAACTATAGACAATTGGAAAAATCAACAGTGAAAGAAAAAATGCCAGCATACAATTCAAACTGGCAATCACACCAAAGTTTTTCAGCAGATCACTTGAAGTAAAAATGAAAGTAGCGAAACCAACCGCTGTTGTAGCATTAATCATAAGAGCCGCAGCACCGGCCTTCTGCACTACACGGGCTAATGCGCGAGTTCTGTTACCGTATCGTTGATATTCCTGATGGTATTTGGTGACCAGATAAATGCAATTCGGTACCGTCGTTACGATCATCAACGGCGGAATCAATCCCATCAACATGGTTATCGGATAGTCGAATAGTGCGATGGTCCCCATTGCGATAACAACGGAAATAATCACCACACTCATCACCACCAAAGTCACTTTTAGACTTCTGAAAAAGATGAGCAGCAAAGCCATGCAGATGATCCCAGAAAGGATGGTAAAAAACTTCAATTCCTTTTTCACTTTGACCGCCATCACGGAGCGTATGTATGGCATACCTGAAACAAAGGTCTGGATGCCAGTATCCGTTGTGAACTGATCGGTGAGTTTGATCATCCGTTCAATAGCATCACCACGATTTTCAGAATTGAATAATTCTGTATTCACGAAAACCATCATCAGACCCGCATCAGTACTATCTTGATAAAGCAAACCTTCATAGAAGGGAAGGCTGTATAGTTTGTCGCGGATTTCTGTGAGTTCTTCTTGCGAAGTAGGATCCTTTGGAACGAGTTGTTTGAATTCAAACTTTTGTGCGATGGTATCCTTTTCAAGATTATAGCAATTGCCCGTGGAAAAGACGCTATCCACCATATTGTACATTTCACCATCCACTTCCACCTGAAGCACGCGCAAATCAGAAACAAGCTTCCGCCATTTAATAAAATTCTGAAGTTCCCAAATGCGCGGGTCCCGATATCCAATGGCTAAAACATTTCCGTCTTCGCTAAACTGTGTAATAAATTTCTGATATTCCACATACGTACTATCGTCTTCAGGCAAGACCCCTCCGAAGCGATAACTCATACGCACATGTTGCGATTGCCAGGCCATCAGCACCGTGATGACTAGTAGAAGTATACCCAGTGGTATTCTCTGACGTAATATAAAAGCACCGATTTTTCCCCACATAATAGCACAGCAAAGAAAAGAAAGACGTGGGTTAATTGCTGCTAACGATCAATAAGATGTGAATACTTTTTACCCACTTTACAGGCAAGGCGCCAGGTGACCAATATCGACTCCTCTCCTTCCGGCCAGACTTCATTCAGTTTGTCGGCAAACACCTGGAGTGGATTGCTGTTTTCAAGGACTATGTATTTCTTCAACCCACTCCAGGTCGCCAGATACCCAAGCAACTGCGCTTTGTCCATTTCCTTCACAATGAAAAAATCAGGAGTATCCATTTGCCGGAATGGAAACGGAATGTCTTTGTATAAGTCAGCTACCAATTGTCGCTCTTGTTCCCAATAATTGCGAAGTATGATATTGTGAAGGTGTTTTATGAGCTCGTCAATGGCCGGAGTAATCTCAGGCAAACCATAAGCAATGGTTGCTATGATTCCATTTTCTTTTAATACCCGATTCACTTCCGGATAAAACTTTTCCCAATCGAACCAATGCAATGCCTGTGCAATGGTGATGAGATCAACTGAATCATTTTCCAGCGACGGCCTTTCCGCTGTTTCAAGTCGATATTCAATGTTGGGTAATTTTACCGCCTCGGCAAGCTGCTGTGAACTTGGATCCGTAGCAATCACTTGATTGAAGTGAGAAGCCAGATATTTTGCTGCCTGACCGTTCCCGGTGGCACAATCCCATGCGAGATCGCGAGCTACACTCACTTTTGCAAGATGAGCAAACAATTCAGGTGGATATTGAGGCCTGAAAGCGGCATACTCAGCCGAAGCATCCGAAAAAAGATCTTTGAAAACAGGCTTATCCATCTTGCCCTTTTACTTATGTAGTCTACGTTTTTTGATCATTCCGCCGCGAGTATCAATCACTGAACTCATTACTACAAACGCATTTGGATCAATTTTTTCGATCTCAACATTTAGCTTGCTGATCTCAAGACGGGTCACAACCGAATAAATAATATCCACATCAATGGTTTCACCAGAACTTCCAAAGCCCCGTTTTCCACGATAAACTGTTACTCCTCTTCCCAATTTTTCAATGATCATCGTGCGTATGTCATTGAAGTGCGGTGAGATAATCGTAACACCAGTGTATTCTTCAATGCCTTCAACTACAAAATCGACAGTTTTATATGCCGCCAGATAAGTGATCATGCTGTAAAGCGCAGCTTCGATGGTCAATAAATAAGCAGCGAATCCAAAAACGATCACATTGACGATCATAATAATGTCGCCCAGTGTCGCTCCTGATCGTCTGCTGAGAAAAAGCGCAAGTACTTCCGTACCGTCGAGTACAGAACCACCTCTCACCGCGAGACCGATCCCGGCGCCGAGGAAAAAACCACCAAATACTGCGACCAATAATTTATCGTCGGTGATCTGCGGAAAATGTACTGTAGTTAAAACAATAGCAAGTGTCACAATGGCCATTGCTGTTTTTAACGCAAAAATCGGACTGACCACTTTGTATGCCAGGTAGATGAAAGGAATATTCACAATAGTAAGCCACACCGCCAGCGGGATTTGTGAGACTTCAGCGATCAACAATGCAATTCCTGTGGCACCGCCATCGATAAAATTATTAGGCAACAAAAAACTTTCCAGACCAAATGCGGCAGAACTAATTCCAAGTGAAATCAGAACGACATCTTTAGCATGGCTGATCGTGTTGAGTCGGAATTGTCTAAAAGCTTTCGCAAAAAGAAAAGGAGACACATCATGATCCCGATGGTGATCGCTTTGTCCAAGCACAGTCCTAAATACGAGAGAGCGAATAAATTTTTTCATGCGTTATTTTTCAAATAAGTTTTCATTGGCTCCCAGAAATACTTCTTCCAACCATCTGAAAGCGCTTTATGGCAAAATTCAGGAACTTCGGTTTGAACGAAACTCAATTTTGTGCCAGATACAGAAGGTAAAAATTCAAATGTGCAAGTCGATAAATGATCATCGGGCCAGCCTTCCTCTGCAAAATGCCACGATTGAACGATGAGTTTATGCGGAACGATTTCGAGGTTTACGCCAGTGCAATAACCATCAAAAACTTCGAATTTTCCCTTCGGCTTATTGCTGATAGTGACATCACTTCCTGAGAAATCGCTGTATTTTTTTTTGTTCATCAGGAGATTAAAAACCTCGGAAGGTTCAGCTTTGAATTGAACTGATTGGCGAATTGTTTTCGTTTTCATTTTGAATAAGAATAGGAACTAAAGTTACTGACAGAAGATCAAATGACTCCATCGGGATCATAAGAACGTTCATTTTTTTTCAAATACGACTTTATGTTCAGAATTTTAATCAAAAAATAATCATTTGGTGAAATTTTTCCCATTCCTGAGGGTTTTAACTTCTCCACAAAATGGCGTACGTTTGGAGCGTTATGTTAAAGCAATCACTCTCACAGAAATTACAGGTAAAACTGTCACCTCAACAAATTCAGTTGATGAAAATGTTGCAGATTCCGACCATGGAGCTGGATCAGCGCATCAAGGATGAAATGGAAATCAATCCTGCGTTGGAAGAAGGTGCAGATGAAGATGAAAAGGATAAAGATCAGGATGAAGATGCCCAGCAAGAGGAAAATGAGCAAGAAAACGAGAGTGAAAACGAGGAGATCGATCTCACTGATTATTTTGATGATGATGGCACGCCCGACTATAAACTTTCAGTGAACAATCACAGCGCGGATGATGAAGACCGCGAAACGCCGATAGGAGCTGGTCGCACATTTCAAGATTTGCTCTATGCACAACTTTCGATGACTGAACTGGAAGAAGGTGAACAAGTTCTCGCTGAATATCTCATTGGTAATCTGGACGAAAGCGGTTATCTGAGGCGAGAACTTCCGGCGATTGTGAATGATCTTGCCTTCTCGATGAACATCAGCACAACCACCGAAGAACTTGAAGAAATACTCAAGGCGATACAGGAGCTCGATCCTCCTGGTGTTGGTGCACGCGATTTACGCGAGTGTCTGTTGATCCAAATTCGTCGTGCGGAAGAACGCGACGTGGATGTGATCATGGCTGAACTCATCATCAAAAAGTACTTTGATGAATTCACGCGAAAGCACTATGAAAAAATTGCAAAACGCCTGGACATCACAGAAGACCAACTCAAGCCTGCAATAGATTTCATTTTGCACCTGAATCCCAAACCGGGCAATAGCATGATGGAATCATCACGTACCGTGCAACATATCACTCCTGACTTTTTGCTTGTTGTGGAAAATGATGAATTGCGACTCACCTTGAATGGCCGCAACGCACCAGAATTGAAGATCAGCCGCGAATACAAAGAAATGCTCACGCATTACGCCAAGTCGAAGAACAAAGACGCCAAAGAAAAAGAAGCGATGTTGTTTGTGAAACAAAAAATCGATGGTGCCAAATGGTTCATCGATGCTATTCGCCAGCGCAATGAAACACTTCTCTATTGCATGCAAGCCATCGTGAATTACCAGAAAGAATTTTTCCTGACAGGTGATGAAACAAAATTACGCCCTATGATATTGAAAGACATTGCTGAAATGGTCGGTATGGATATTTCAACGATCAGTCGGGTTGCTAATAGTAAGTATATTCAAACTCCTAATGGAACCTATCTGCTCAAATACTTTTTCAGTGAAAGTATGAGTACGGATGAAGGCGAAGAAGTTTCGTCGCGAGAGGTAAAACAAATCCTGCGGGATGCTATAGGTGTGGAGGCGAAAAGAAAACCCTTGACTGATGAAAAACTAATGAAAATTCTGAATGAAAAAGGGTATAACATCGCAAGACGAACAGTTGCCAAATACCGCGAGCAGCTGGGAATTCCGGTTGCCAGATTGAGGAAAGAATTGTAAGAAGACTCAGTTCCATTCTCTCCGCAATTCAGGATCACCGAAAATAATCCGGCAAAAATTTTAACCCTTGGCGCTTCATTGATTTTTGTGCCGGGAATCTGCAAACAGAATCGAACTCCGCACACTGAACGCTGAACTTTTCAATTCCTGTATAACTTGGCCGCCGATGTATCGTCTAGCACAGATTCTTTCAATCATTTTTCACCCACTCTGGATGCCACTGATCATTTATATATCAGTGCGCACGATTGATCCTTACTACATCGCCCCTACCGAAGCAGATTATTTCGTTTTCCTATTACTTGGTATTAACATCGTAGCGCCAGCAATCAGTATGCTGATCATGATTAAGTATGGGATGCTGACGAGCATTGAGCTACGCAATCGGAAGGAACGTTTTGGCCCTTATCTGCTGGTGATTTTTTACTACATACTCTCTTACACGATGCTTCGCTGGAAAGGTCCTTACCTGCCTGATACTGTTTTCAGCTTTTTCCTGTCGGTGATATTATCACTCGTAATAAGCCTGATTATAAATTCATACTGGAAAATTTCGGTGCACATGCTTGCACAAGGCGGAGTCTTCGGAACGTTACTGGCGCTGAATGTGATTCACCCTAATCTGGACACTGTCTATCCGGCGCTTTCATTGTTGATGGCTGGTATGACAGCGTATTCAAGACTTTACCTGGATGCTCACACGCACGGCCAGGTGTATGCCGGATTTTGCCTGGGGGCTATTATTAATTGGATTGTGATTTCGAATACGATGATGATTTGACCGAAGCGAAGTTGATCACTGTTGCTTCAAACTCAATTCCCAACGCCACGCATCTTCCAGCGCTGTTTCAAGAGAAAATTCTGTTTGCCAATTCAACACCTTATTTGCTTTGCCTACATCTGCCCATACTTTCTCTACGTCTCCGCTCCTCCTTTTTCCGATCTCATAGTTCAATTGAACGCCGGTCACTTTTACAAATGCCTTCACCACTTCCAGCACAGTATTTCCTTTTCCCTGACCAAGGTTGAAAGTTTCCAATAAACCATCTGCTGATTTCAGCCAGTCTAGCGCCTTCACGTGGGCACGCGCAAGATCACTTACATGAATAAAATCCCGGACACACGTTCCGTCGGGCGTATTGTAGTCGTCACCATAAATAGTAAGTTTCGATCTGAGTCCGGCGGCTGTTTGTGTGATGAAAGGAACAAGATTGCTCGGCACACCGAAAGGTAATTCGCCGATGACACCGGAATGATGTGCACCAATTGGATTAAAGTATCGGAGCAAAGCGCAACTAAAGTCAGGAACAGATTTTTGAAAATCAGAGATAATTCGCTCACTTACTTGTTTAGTAAAACCGTATGGAGAAGTTGCATTTTGTTGTGGTGTATCTTCCGTAACGGGCAAAAATTCCGGTTGTCCATAAACAGTACAACTACTACTGAATACCAGGTTTTTCACTTCGAATTCCTGCATCAGACTCAATAAGACCAGCAGAGAGTCTATGTTGTTTCTGTAGTACTTCAAAGGATTGTCCACGGATTCACCCACTGCTTTGAAAGCGGCAAAGTGAATGGCTGCTGTAGGCTTTTCCTTTTCAAAAACTTCACGCATTAAACTTTCTTCAGTACAATCAATTCGATACAAAATGGGATCAAAACCCAGAATTGATCTAAGCCCGGTTAAAATCCGCTCATCCGAATTGGAAAAATCATCCACAATAATGGGCGTATAGCCAGCCTGAACGAGCGCACAGACCGTATGAGAGCCGATAAATCCGGCACCGCCGGTGACAAGGATCTTATTCATAGAAGGCCGAATGTACTATTGAGAAGCCTGATTTGTCTCACTTTTTTGAGGAAGACGAAAAAAAACAAAAAAAAATGTAACCATATCAGGAACGCATTGGTACAAGCACCTAACCTAACTTATCAAACAAATGCAACTCCAAACCTCGACCGTAAGGTACGATTTATCGTATCTGAATCAAGTATTCCAGGGCAACAGGGAGATGATCAACAACATCATCAATCTCTTTCTCCAACAAGTACCAGAGTATATACGTGAAATGGAAGAATGCGTTCGAAAGAACGAACCACTTTCTCTCCATCCATTGGCGCACAAAGCCAAAAGTTCTGTCTCTATGCTTGGTATCAAAGAAATGGAATGCGATATACTCCAGATTGAACAAGACAGCAAACACCTGCGCAACCTCGATGGTCTGCCCAAACTGGTGAGCCGTGTTCGGGATAATTGCCAGATCGTTTATGTCGAATTAAAAGAGGCACTCGAACGGCCCTATTCAAGAGAATAGTCAATCATTGTTCTTCGTCTTCATCACCACTTTACTCACCTCAACACAACATACATATGCATTAAAATATGGCGGAGCGTCTATGCGCGTTCACACAATCGATATAGGGTGGAGGGCCGCCTGAGGAAGATGATTCCTCATCAGAATCGGGCGGTTTTTCTTTTTCTCTTACCATTCAGCAAAAAACCAAAAATCGAGTGTTGTAAAACCTACATCACGTCGGTAAAATGCAAAAACTACGTTATCCTGTATTCACGCATTCTCAAAGAAAAAAAGAGCACAAAATACTAGTGCACTAGCTAAAACATACTGTGTGGATTCGTTCACACAAAAGAAAGGGTGGAGGGCCGCCTGCAGAAAAATGATTCGTCATTCGATACAGGCGGTTTTTCTTTGAAAATGCAAGACAGAGGAGCATAATATGCTCACACAACCGATATAGGGTGGAGGGCCGCCTGACCACGGGTAATTCGTTACCCAAGGCAGGCGGTTTTTCTTGTTTGTAATCATTGTTGTCCGGTAAAAGTGCATAGAATCAAGCAATCCCGCATAGGAATATGGAGAAGTCTGATGTCAGAAGTAAGAGGGTTTTGTTTGAATAGATGAACAGTTTCATCAAGCAGGCATCATTTAAACCAGACACAGAAAAAAAATACTCTTCGAAACAAGTGCGTAAAGGATCGTCGCTGCTCATTCTCTGATTTCCGACCTCTGACTTCCTAAAACATCAAGCCGGTTTTTATATCCTCAGTTCAAATTTTGACAGGACAGCAATGATTTGTACTGACTTTCCTAGGATCAACACATCACAATTTCACCTTGCAAAAAGTCGATTTGCAGAAACAAAATTTTGCGGTTACTGTTGCCAATGACTTCAGGCAACAATCTTGTGGTCTAAATTTGAATATGTATTTCAATAAAGAAGATGAATCAGAATTGCAAAGAAGGGGCTTGCAAATAAGTGACCTGATGCAACAAATTCATCAATTCACGAAAGAGACCAAACCGGTTAAACTTGAAAAACCATGCACTCCGGGTGATGGCCTGACCATATTAAATGGATCAGAGTGCCATCGCCTTCAAAAAGTATTTGAATCGGAAAAAAACCGATTCACTCAGATAAAATTTGTTCCGGCTTCCGGCGCAGCGAGCAGGATGTTCAAACATCTTTACAATTATAATCCCGACAACGCAGCAGACCTTACGGAAGAGTTCATTGTCCATTTCGATCGGTTTCCTTTTGTGCCGGTGCTTGAAAAAAGTCTCCAGGCAAAAGGCATTTCACTTGAGAATCTGGTCAATTCAAATAACTGGGAAAAAATATTCGAGTACATTCTTAACAAAGAAGGATTGCATTATGATGATCAACTAAAGGGCATGGTCATTTTTCATCGCTATGGTAATGAATTCAGAACTGCTTTTGATGAGCACCTATTCGAATCGATGAGTTATGCGCGGCAGGCAGATGGAAAATGTAGAATTCATTTTACGGTGGCACCGCAACATATGAAAACAGTTTCGGACTATTTAAGTGAAAAAATAAAATCATTTACATATGAGCACATTGAAGTAGAATTCAGTGTTCAATCGGAAAGTACCGATACACTTGCACTGGGTAAGGATGATGAACCTGTTCGTGATGAATCCGGAAAATTATTTTTTCGTCCAAGTGGACATGGTGCATTGATTCACAATCTCGAAAAACTGGATGCAGATATTGTTTTTATTAAAAATATAGACAACGTAACCACCACCGCACAGCAGGAAGAAACAACCTACTATAAGCAGGTACTTGGTGGCATGTTGATAGAACTTAAAAATGAAATCAACAAACATCTGCAAGCACTTGATTCAGGAGATAATGACTCTCTTGAAGCCGCTCTCGAATTTATTCAGATATGGTTTCAGCCTGGCTTACCGCTTGGCATGAACATCGAACAACTAAGGCAATATGCTATCCTTCGTTTGGACAGACCTGTTCGGGTTTGTGGAATGGTGCGCAATGAAGGCGAACCTGGTGGCGGGCCATTTTGGGTCAAAATGCATGGCGGCTATCTCAGCAAACAAATTGTAGAAAAGAGTCAGGTCGATCCACATGATATGCAACAAGCAAAAATTCTTGCATCCGCTACACATTTTAATCCGGTCGATATTATTTGCTCATTCAAAGATCGTCATGGAAAAAACTATAAGCTAGATCAGTTCATAGATTACAGCACAGGTTTTGTTTCTGAAAAATTTCAACACGGACACGTGATCAAAGCGCTGGAATGGCCGGGGTTGTGGAATGGAGCAATGGCTTTATGGAATACAGTGTTTATCGAAGTACCCGTATCTACTTTTAATCCGGTCAAAACAGTGAATGATTTATTGAGACCGGGGCACCAGTAGTTAGAGGTCAGAGGTCAGAGGACAGAGGACAGAGATCAGAAGTGAGAAGTGAGAAGTGAGAAATTGAAAGTCAGACAGTACACTTGAGTGCGGAGAACCTGAAACGAGAAACATGAAACTTGAAACTTTAGACCTGAAACCAGCGCTCCAACCGGTAGCATCATGCTCTTTACCTCTTAAAATCTTCGACACTTATATTTTCAGTGCACATAAATATTTCATCCTGATGTGAATTGGATGCGACGAACAAGGTTCTGTCTTCTGTATTTTCAGAAAGTAAATCCTGAAACCATTTGATGGCGTTCGTATCGAGGTGAGAAGTCGGTTCATCCAATAGAAGAAGAGGTGTGTCCGCCAGGAGGGCAAGTCCCAGTTTCACTCGTTGACGCATGCCGCTGGAATAATAACCAAGTTGTTTGTCTTGTTGTTTCTCCAATTGAATAGTCGACACAAATTCACTGGCAGACATTTCATTTCTGAATTTTTTGAATTGTAGAAAAAAGGAAATATTCTCATTCAAAGTAAAATCATCATACAGATTCAAAAACGGTGTTGCAAGTGAAACGTATCGGTAAATCTCATCCGTATTGATCGGTGTATCATTCAGCTTCCAGGAAATTTCCCCTTCACCAGGAGTAAGATATCCAGAAATGATTTGCAGAAGAGTGGATTTACCGGAACCATTCCCACCGAGCACAGCGCATCGTGTGCCTGATTTGAAATCAATAGAGATGTTGCGAAAAATCCACTCACGTTGAAATCGTTTGCCAATATTTGAAAGGGAAATTTCCAAAAGATTCAATTCGAATTTGTTTGGTCGATTTGATGTGTAATCACATCAAGCCTTGTGGACCGCGAATGATTCCTTTATCGCTGATTCGGATAAACTCAAGAATGGTTTCTTTCTCAGGAGTATTCGGAAGTTCCAGCTCAGCCGCGTGTATTGCACGACTCATATTGCTGTTATGCACATAGATCATCCGATATACATCTTCAATATGAGCAATGGTTTCATTTTCAAAACCACGTCTTCGCAATCCAACCGTATTTACTCCTGCAAAACTCAAAGGCTCTCGGGCGGCTTTTACATAAGGTGGAACATTTTTTCTGACGAGACTGCCGCCGGCGATAAAAGAATGTTGACCCACTTTAATAAACTGTTGAATTGCCACCACTCCTTCGATAATCACCCAATCTTCGATTTCTACATGGCCAGCAATATTGGCACTATTGGCAATGATGCAATTGTTACCAACTACTACATCATGAGCAAGGTGAACATAAGCCATCAACAAACAATTAGATCCTACTTCCGTTTTGAATCGATCCTTGGTTCCTCTGTTGAGAGTGCAGCATTCTCTAATCGTCGTATTATCTCCGATGACGGTCGTCGTAATTTCTCCGTCAAATTTCAAATCCTGAGGAATGGCTGATATGACAGCTCCAGGAAAAATCCTGCAGTTTCTGCCTATACGGGCGCCATCCATAATGGTCACATTCGGTCCAATCCATGAACCCTCTCCTATTTCCACGTCGCCATAAATGGTAGTAAATGGTCCGATCTCTACTTTTTCAGCGATACGGGCTTTAGGGTCAATCTGCCGGAGTGTGCTCATGCGTGTGCCTCTGCTTTGGTTTCACTACTTACTCTGTCCCTCACCACCTGAGCAAGCATCGTTGCTTCGCAGGCCTCTTTGCCATTGACATAAGCGATTCCGCGCATATTCACAAGGCCACGTCGGATAGGGCTTTCAAGGGTCAATTTGAAAACGATGGTATCGCCTGGCATCACTTTCATTTTGAATTTTACACCATCAATTTTCATAAAATAGGTGCTGTAGTTCTCCGGATCAGGCACTTGTGATAATGCGAAAATTCCGCCTACTTGTGCCATGGCCTCCACCTGCAAAACACCAGGCATTACAGGATTTCCAGGAAAGTGACCCTGAAAAAATGGCTCGTTCATGGTCACATTTTTCAATCCTACAATTCCCGTTTCGTTCATTTCCAAAATCTTATCGATGAGTAAGAATGGATATCGATGCGGAAGCATTCTGGAAATATCATTGATATCATAAAGCGGTTTTTTGAAAAGATCAAAAACCGGTACTGCGTCTTTTTGCTTTTTAATCAAGGCTTTAAGCACTTTAGCGAATTCCACATTGCCATAGTGGCCTGGTCGAGCTGCGAGAATATGTCCACGAATAAATCTTCCGACAAGAGCAAGATCACCTACGATGTCAAGAAGTTTATGCCGGGCAGGTTCGTTTTCATATTGAAGTTTAACCGTGTTCAAGACACCAACACCTTCCACCTTCACTTCCATTTCTTCCTTTCCAAGAAGTTTCAGGATGTCTTTGATTTCCTGTTCGGAATAGGCGCGCTCGACCATAACTATAGCATTGTCAAGACTTCCGCCTTTGATCAACCCATTTTTGGCCAAAAGTTCAAGTTCTTTGAGAAAAACAAAAGTTCTGCATCTCGAAATTTCCTGCACATAGTGGTTGAGCTGATACATATGTGCATGCTGAGTGCCCAGCACAGGCGAATTATAATCCACCATGACAGTCACACGAAATTCGCCACCTTCTGTAGGAACAGCCAACATTTCAACGCCACGCTCCTTATCCTCATAAGTGAGGTTCTCCATAAGGGTGAGATAACGACGTTCGGCATTTTGCTCTTTGTAGCCCACACTTTCAATCGCTTCCACAAAAGGCCAGGCACTTCCATCCATGATCGGAATTTCAGGGCCATCAATTTGGATCAGCGCATTGTCGATTTTACACCCGTAAATCGCCGAGAGGACATGTTCAGTAGTATAGACCCGGGCGCCTTTGTATTCAAGGGTGGTTCCGCGTTGCGTGCTTACTACCAATTCACAATCGGCAGGAATGGTAGGCTGGCCTTCCATATCCACGCGCTGGAAAACATATCCAT
>JANOVT010000035.1:0-7071 GCA_031417525.1 Flavobacteriales bacterium
TGGCAATACCAAACTTGTGTTTGTGTTGTAGTTGAAACTTTTTGCAGCCCCATTATTTGTTGAATAATCAGCTCGAAAAGTAACAAGGTTGGAAGCTGTATAATAATTAATGAAATAATTGTCCATGTCTTGAAAAGACGAATATGCCCCCCACAATCCATGAACAAAAAGCATTGAAGCACGACATACTTTTATGGGAATTCTAATAAGAATAATGGAAGGACTGTTAATGTCGTATGCGAGAATAGTATCAATTCTATGAAGTCCAGAGGCTAAATAATTTGGATGAGTAAATCTTACTTGAGCCAAACTGGAATTAGAATAATAACTGCTGGCATTAAATTCCCCGTATAAATTAGAATTTGAATTAGTCGGGTCACTTGCTATTTTGAATCGAATATTCTGCATGTTCAAATTAGGATTATCACAATTCAATTTAACGATAGTCGCCTTTGAACCATCAGCGCAAACTTTAACAGCCGAAGTTGCAGGTACAAAAGATGTTGCTGACTTTAAAAACTTTTCATTTGGAAAACTTGGATTGTTTTCAGGTCGTGTGTATGCACCAATCCAATAAGTAACAGGAGATGTTGTAACACTTATCGTATTACTATTTGCTGAACAAGAAGTACAACATGCACGGACACGATAATAGTATGTACCAGAAGCTAATCCTGAAACCGTATAAGAAGTTGTGTTACCAACACTCAAATTATTGTAGCCGGTAACAAAAGTTGAAAACGAGGAATTTGTTGAAACATCCAAACGATAATCTGTTGCACCTGTTGAGCTGTTCCAATTTGCCTGAAAAGAACTGAATGTAATATTTGTTGCAGATGTTGCCGAAGGAGTGGGGGGCGTAGAACAAATGGTGGTGGTTGTTACGCTAATCGTATTGCTATTTGCTGAACATGATGTGCAACAGGCACGAATTCTATAATAATAAGTTGTACTCTGACTTAATCCAGTAACAGAGTAAGAAGTAGTGTTGCCAACACTAAGATTATTATAACCAGTAACAAAAGTTGAGAAGGATGAATTTGTTGAAACATCCAAACGGTAATCTGTTGCTCCGCTTGAACTGTTCCAATTAGCTTGAAAAGAACTTGAAGTTACACCACTTGCTGAAGTTGCGGTTGGAGTGGGTGGAGTAGTACAACCGCTTGTAACTGTTAAGCACCCTGTGTTACTCTGAGTTTCAAAAGTATTGTAGCAGTTTGTAATTAAGCAGTAATAACAATCACCAGTATTGGCGGTGGTCAATAATGGTGTCGTGTAAGAGTTGCTAGTACTTGAAGTATTATATGTTGTCGCAATGGGGCTTGAAGTATTTCCATTTTTTATCCAGTAATAGCAAAAAGTTCCTGAGCCATTTACAGATACATTAAATGTTGCTGTAGTTCCTGAACTTACTGTTTGGTTTGAAGGTTGAGTAGCCCCATTGGTAACAGCGGTACATCCTGAAGAAGCTTTCCATCTTAATGTACAGTATGGTGCTGATGGTCCATTACTCTGGCAATAACTACCATTAAAATAACCGCTTACAAGTAATTTCACAACACAGGTAGTAGGTGCTGTCCAAGCCAATGTGGGCGCATTTCCGTTACAATATGTCAGAGAATAACAGAGCTTTGAACCACTACAATCATATAATGTTAATTCTGTACCGCTAAATGCACTTGTACCACCATTTGCAGAACAGGTTGACCAATAATATGTAGTACCACTTGTAACATTATAAAAGGCATAGTTGCCGCCATTAATAAATGCACTGACCGTTGCCCATGATGTTGTTGCCGTAAAAGTTCCAGTAGGATAATTGTTGACTAAATTGTTACATCCTAAGCCAAGACATTCGCCTGCAGGAGTAGCACATTGTGCATGTCCTTTACTCACAGTAAAAATGAGCAAAGAGGTAATGAGTAAAAATCTTTTCATTTTGTTTTTAGTTTAAAGAGTTAGTATTTTTCAAGTTGTGATAAAATTTGCTACGAAGCGTTTTTGTGCGGTTGGAAAAAAATAAATGTGATGCACGCCAAATTTAAAAATAAAAAAAGACGTGCATCTCTTTTATTTTTTTTGAAGCGATAGCCATTACGGCTTGTCCGACCTTGCATGCTGCTCATTTCTTGCACACTGTTTGAAGTTCCGATGCTGCCAACGGGTTGCGTATAACGAAGAAGGGATTAAAGAAGTAAATTTTTTTTTGGGATTACTTGCACACACTTTGATTAACCACAAATGTAAGTAGAAAGCACAACTGTTTGATAACAGAACAAAACCCAAAAAAAATTTATTTCTTTTAATCTTTATGTTATGCGCATCACCGCTGCTGTTGCCACGAAGCACAACTGTTTGAAGTTCGCACACACTTTGTCCGAAGCGATTTACATTCATAGCTACAAAGGTAGAAGTTTGCACGAATGTCTGAACTGTCGCTGTGCGTTTGCTTGCAAGCTCTTTTTATTTTTTTCTGCATTGGCTTGTGCGTTGCGAAAAAATAAAATGTGCTTGCAAATGCGTTGGTATTATTAGTATGTGATAGTCAGTCCTGCACCAAATCCCATGTCGCTATCGTAGTGTGTGGAAACGGAAATGTATTTTGTGGCGATGTAACGAAAGCCAAGTGCGTATTCTTTGTCGGTGTTGAGCATCCAGTTCATGCGCAATCTTTTTGTGAGTGGAATATCTTCTCTGCCTAATTGGAAACGGATTTTTCCGTCAAGGTCTAATCGTAAATCGGCTGTGATTAACATTGGTAATGTGTATGCGATTCCGATTACTCCTGTGTGTCGGTTGTTTTTATCGCTTGTTTGTCCGAACATGGTTTTTGTTTCGTCACCGAAAATATTTTTTGGACTGTGCATGATGTCAAAGAAGTTTGTTTGCGGTGCGCCTTCTTTTTTGTAGTGATAATCAAAGCCCGTGTATAAATACCACCATTGCATTTTTCCTAAATATCGCCCGAGCATGGTTTCACTTTCGTAACCGTGTTCGGCATGGTAGCCCATGTGCCACATTTCTTGTAACTTCCATCTTGTGTTTGCAAACATTGCCTCGCCATCGCTGCCGTTGCTTTCAATTCCTATTTTAGTCATGAAGTGAAATTCTCTATCGTCAGAAAAAAGTTTTCGTTGTGCAAGTTTTGGATTTGGTATTTCGGGATTGGGTGGTGAATTTTCGTAAGAAAATATTCTTCCCATTCCGCTCATCATGTGGTAAAGAATGTGACAGTGAAAAAACCAATCTCCATCTTGCGCTGTTGGTGCAAATTCTATGGTGTCGGTTTCCATTGGCATAATGTCTAAAACATTTTTTAGCGGTGCGTAATCTCCTTGTCCATTGAGCAAACGAAAATCGTGTCCGTGCAAGAGCATTGGGTGGCGCATCATGGAGTTGTTGTAAAGAATGATGCGAATGTTTTCGCCTTTGTGAATTAAAATTTTGTCGGATTCGGAAACTACCTTGTTGTCTAAACTCCATACATAACGGTTCATGTTTCCTGTGAGGGTGAAATGCAATGTGCGGGTGCTGTCGTTTGGAAGATTTGTTTTTTGCGGTGAACGCAACATGGAATAGTTGAGTGTTACAATATCTTTTTGAGTTTCATCTTTCATGTTCATGTTCATCATGTCCATGTTTTGCATTTGCTGTTTTTGTTTTTTCTTTTTTGATTTTTCTTCGCCTGTAATTTCGGGATACATTACGGTGTTCATGTCCATTGTTTGATTGCTCATTGTCATATCTCCCATTGATGCAGGGTTTAAGTCACCATTCATTTTCATCATGGCGTTCATCATTTTCATTCCTTCAAAATATTTTAGTGTTTCTAAATGCGGTGCTTGCATTTTCATTCCATTGCCTAAATAAATTGATGCGGATTTTGTTCTGTCTTCGGGTGTTGCTAAAAATTCGTAGCTCATGTTTTCAGGAATTGTAACAATGAGGTCGTAAGTTTCTGCAACTGCAATTAAGAGGCGGTCAACTTCTACGGGTTCTACATCGTTGCCGTCATTTTCTACAACTGTTATTTTTCCTCCTGCCCAGCTGAGCCAGAAATATGAGGATGCACCTCCGTTTGCTATTTGTAAATGAATTTTATCCCCTGCTTTATATTGCGACAACTGACTTTCATTTTTACCGTTGATTAAAAATTTATTGTAAGCAACATCGCTAACATCCATTGCATTCATGCGTTTCCATTCGTTAGTGAGTTTGGCTTTTAAGTTTCCTGAAAAAAGTGCCTCGCTGTAAGATTGTGTTGTTCCTTTTTTTATTGCGAACCAATCGGTGGCGTTGTGTAGTGAGCGGTCAACTTCTTTTGGTTTCATGTCTGTCCAATCGCTTAATACGATTGGGAGTGTTGGCAAATCATCTATGCCTTTACGATAGGTTGCATCGTTTTTCTTTTTGTTTAAAATCAAAGCACCATACATTCCAAGTTGTTCCTGAAACCCGAAGTGGCTGTGATACCAGTAAGTTCCGTTTTGAATAATCGGAAATTTATAGAGATGTGTTTCGTGCGGTTTGATTGGCATTTGAGTTAGGTAAGGAACTCCGTCAAATTGATTTGGAAGAAATATTCCGTGCCAATGCAATGATGTTTCTTCTTTCAATTCATTATGAACATAAATTTCTGCTGTATCGCCTTCGGTGAAAGTTAGCGTTGGCATTGGAATTTGTCCGTTGACTGCGATGGCGTGTTTTGTTTTGCCTGAAAAATTTACAGTGGTGTCTTTTACAAATAAATCATAGCGCACAACTTTTTGTGAGAATGATTTTTGTGAAAGTGCAATTAAAAAAAATATGATGCACTTGCAACAATTTTGTTTTGTAAAAATTTTCTTAAACCACTTTATGATGAAAGCAATTATTGCTTTTATGATTTTCATTTTTTGATTTTTATTTACTCATTACATTATTTCCTTGTGCTCCCACATTGTAGATGTAAACTAATTGCGCTCCGTGATGTCCTGTGATGGTTACGAATATTGCGGTGGTAAGAATTATTATTGTGAGAATAATTTCAAACCACTTTTTGCGAAACCATAAAATTGTTGCAAGACGAATGAGAGTTGCGCCAAGCGAAAACCAAAATGTGAGTAGTCCGAACAAGCGATGTGTTTCAAAAATATCAAGTGCTTTGTCGTCTGCGTCTCCGCTGATGTGAACTGCGGTTTGAACTGCAATGAGCGCACCGATACAGCCACTAATTAACAAAGCGAATGTGAACCATTTTAAGTTTTTGTTATTCGGAAAAAACAAAACGGCAAGTTGTGTAAGCACTGCAAACAATAAAAGTGCAATGGGGAAATGCACAAATAACGGATGCAGATTCGGAAAATCTTTAAATATGTCGTGTAACATTTTTCTTTTGATTTAAAAAATAATGCAGGACGGTTTTACCGTCCGTCCTGCATTGATTAAGAAATTATTTTGCCTGAATTGTTTCCTTAGTGGAAGGACAGCCATTCATTTTGTCTCCGTAATACGGATTATGAATTTTGTCTTGCTCACTTAACCAGTAAGCTCCTTTACTTTCGTTTGCCATCGGGCAAAACTGATAGTAAATTGGAGTTGCTGTCGGAAATGCTTTTACAACTGCATACATATTTTTAGAAAGCGACATGAAATGTTCTCTGTCATGGTCAAGTTCAGCAACTTCGCTGATATGCGTTGCATCAAAGGAAAGTTTCTTTGTGTATTTCATCCAAACGGTATGCTGTTCGGTTGTCATTTTATCCATCGGCACTTTACCAATTTCATCAAGCATTGTTTTGGCACTTGCACTTGCGGTCTTTGCATCGTTTGCTACAAGCGCATTTTTAAGATTCATGTATGCAGTCAACACTTTGCTGATTGGAGTAGTGCTATTTGTTTGTGCAAAACTTTGTTGCATAAACGGAGCGACTGCGATTAGCAGTGCAATTATTATTTTTTTCATTTTGATTTTTTATTTAAAGTTTGAACTAATTTAATTAATGATGAATGGACTGAAAACAGTCATGCACGGTCAGAAAATATTCTGCCGTGTTTATAAAAACATCAGTAAATCAAATTTGGAAACTCTGAATAAAAATGCGAATGTCCGCTTTGGGTGGCGGTGGATGAAAGCCGTTATACGCTAAAACATTTTTATTTTGCGAAACGGGTAATACATAATATAAAGGAGTAACAAGAGCAATAAAAGTGTGAAACACTTTTGTTGCATCTACTGTTTGTCCTGAACCGAATTGTCCAAGTGTTTTGAAAAAGGCAAGGTGCATGTCCTGACAGTCGCCTTTCTTTTCGTCAGAATCTTTTTCGTGTGAATTACAGCATTTGTCGTGATGCTCTTTTTCTTCTTTGCCGCAACAGCCGTCTGCGCTTACTGCACACAATGCAGAGCAGAAGAAATTATAAAACATGACTACCATTAAAAGGTAACCCATGCTTTTTGATATGATGCTGTTGCGATTCATTTGTCCGACAAAGATAACATTATTGGGATTAAGGTTTTGATGAAGTTACGAAAACTGTGCCGAAGAGGTTTTGAGCGTTGGGGCAAAATAAAATGTGAGGCAATTTTGCGGTGGGTTTTGTGCGCTGGCATTGCCTCTCTTTTTATTTTGCAGAAGCGATAGCCAAACGGCTTTGCCGAAAAGTTCGGAGCGGTAAAGTTTGATGTCAGCAGAATGTTCAATCGGAGCGGTTAGCGGTTGCGCATAACGAAGAAGGGATTAAAGAAGTTTTAAAAAGAAGGGATTAGATGCACTACTGTTCGTATTACCACAAATGCCAATTAGAAGCACCACTGTTTGACTACCGAACAAAGCCCTTCTTTTTAAAATTTCTTTTAATCTTATGTTATGTGCAGTTATACTGTTCGTCCGAAGTCGTGTCGTGTCAAGTCCGCACACACTTTCTACGAAGCGATTTACAATGTTAGTGATGCCGTGTCTTTTCATTCGCTGCTAATTTACTTTTTGTGTTACATACCAATTCATCATTTGCATTGTCGTAGTTTGCTCGCTTGTTGTATCCTTCAATAAGTTTTCGTAAGACATTTTTTTTATGTCAAGACAATATTGA
>JANOVT010000036.1:0-6121 GCA_031417525.1 Flavobacteriales bacterium
TCAGACGCCCGCGGCAGCAAAGGTTTCCCCGACCTGACCGACAGTGACTGGCTGCATGGCGGGGCGCCCGCGAAAATACTGGAAACACTCGTCAATGGCCGCATCGGGAACATGCCGCCGATGGCCGCTGCCGTTGGCAGCACGGACGATGTGAAAAACCTGGCGCAGTACGTGCTGAGCCTCTCTGGCAGCCCGAATGATTCGCTGCGGGCTGCACTGGGCAAACCCAAGTTTGCGGTTTGTGCTGCCTGCCATGGCGCCGATGGCAAGGGCAATCTCGCGCTGGGCGCGCCAAACTTGACCGACGACATCTGGCTGCATGGCTACGGCGAGAACGCCATCATCTCCATGATCAACAGCGGCAAGGTCAACCAGATGCCGGCGCAAGTCGACTGGAAAGCACCGCTTCCGCAGGCGGGGTCAAGAATTTTTATTCTTTCAAGAAAAGAAAGCAGCATGTTTTTTTCTTCTTTCTTTAAACTGTCTGTATGCGGTTGTGATAAAAACAAGGGAGTAAGGGCTTTTTCAATCTTTTCCTTTTCCTCTTGCTTCAATACATATCGTTTGGTTGCTATTGCAAGTTGTTGCGGCTTTTTATTCCCGAAAATATCTCCAACAGGTTCAGGATTGTTGATGTGGCTGGTTTTCTCCTCAATGAGATGCTGTTCCCATTGTGTTTGCAGAAAAGCTTTAATGCTTTCATTTACCATGTAGTCCACAATTTCCCGTGGAGTATAAAATGCGCCGAATGCTTTGCGTTGGTTGGCTAATTTTTCAGTTTCCTCATTTTGGCTTGCCAAAAGATTTTCAAAAATTCTTCCCAGCATTTCGGGGTCAACTGCCACCTGCTGATACTGGCTGCTACTTTCATCCACGGTAAAATCATAGCTCTCTAAAATTTCTACGAAGGGCAAAAGCCATGCATCCAATTTAAGTTTGACAAAAAGTTTATCTTCTTCGCTTTCGTCAAACAAACCACCATTGAGGTAAGGAATTTTTTCAAACAGTTTATTGTGTGCAAGTGGATTCCTATCATGCACTTTTGTGTTCAGCGTTTCAAAAAACAATTTCAGCAAAGCGTTTTGATAGTAGTTGTCTGTGCTGGCAATGGTGTCTTTGCTAATCAGCGAATGCGGAATAATTCCTTTCTCTTTCAAGAACCAACAGAAGATATATCTGCCAATCAAACGAACCGTAAATTTTTTTACCTGATTGTCGGTAGCAGTGCTGTGTTGCGTTTTTACAATACCTAACAGTGCATCAAAGCGTTCTTTAATTTGCTTGTAGAACTCTTTATTGACTTCTTTAATGTCAAGCGATTTCCAAAGCAGGTCGGCTATTTCAGGTTTAGACTTTGCGCCGATGCCCTGCCACAATTGAATAATTTTATTGTATTGGGTATTAGTTAACCGGTTCCGAAACGATACGATTCTTTTTTGCTCGCCCTGATTGAAAATTAAAACTAACTTGTCGTAATCAGGTGTGGTTACAAAGTGAATGAAGTAAGGTTGTGCCGGAATAAATGTTGTTCCATTGCTTTGAGACGTTAACCCCTTGACAAAAGTTTGATAGCTGCTTAGTCCGGGGTCATTGTCCACCAACTGGCTTATATATTCTTTCTTCAACTTTTTTAATACTGCAAAGCGGACACGGATATTCTGATTGTCGGCTGAAATTCTGTAAAGTTGAGGCTGCACTGTTTGCGGTGCGGCTGCCAAAAAATCTTTCAACTTTTGTGTTTGCGGTGAAAGTAGCTGCGGTTTATTCCCTGCGTTGGGTTCAATGTTCATCCATTGCAGTAAGCTAAAAGAAAAGTCAAGAACATTTTCTCTTGTGGGTTGCTCCGCAAGTCGTGAAAGAATTTTATTTATATCGTTAATGGTCATGAAAATATTTGTATGATTTCACTCAATGGTGCTTTCTCTGTTTTTTCTTCAGGCTTGTATTGGTTTGCCAATGAAATAAATTGCTTTATAATTTCATCGCCTATGTGTTCTTCTCTACGGTTCAAACGGTTTATCAAACGAACCAACTTTAAATTTTCTTTATTGATGTAAGCGTTTTGCGAATGCAAAACCGAATTGCTCACCTTGTCAATTTCCGAAACTGCATAACCATATTCAATCATTTTGTTTATCAAAAATGCAATGGCTGCCTGTTGCGGTTGGTTGTATCGCACCTGATGTTCTTCTTCCGAAAACTGGTAGCGTTCAATAAAATCTAAAATGTATGCTTCGGTTTCGGGTTTGTTTTTGAACTTGTCGGCAAAGCGTTCATTCTGTTCGCTTGTGGCTTTGATAGATAAAAGTCCTTCTGCGGTGGTGAACAGTTCACCGATTTTATCTCTGCTGAACGCAACAAAATATCCCGCTTCAAAAGTTGAATCTTCACCTGCTGCCAAATGTGCAAGATGAATAAAATCATCTTCCTCTTTTCGCATCTGCACTTTGCCCCATTTTCCTTTCGGCAGATTTTTAATTTGCTCTTTGTATTCAGAAGTGAAATCCTCATTGCGGTCAAAGGCTCTTAGGTCATCCATAAATAAATCTTCGGCTGCAAGCAATTCAGAGGTTTCAAATATTTTTTGAAAAGCCGCCAGGCGTTTCTTTTCATCACGGCTGTAAAGGTCTTCGGTGAAATCCTGTGGTGTCGGGTCTTCATCCAAAATGGATTGGTCTGTTCCAACTGTGTAGCGAATCAAATCTATTTTGGCTTGCAGCTTCCTCACCAGTTGCAAGTAATTTTCCAACTGTTCTTCGGGTCTGAAATTGTAAATAAAAATTTCTTCGTGAACAGTTCCCAAACGGTTTATTCTTCCGTTTCGCTGAATCATTCTTACAGGATTCCAGTGCAAATCATAATTCACAATCATTCCGCAGTCCTGCAAATTTTGTCCTTCCGAAAGCTTATCAGTGGCAATCAGGAAATCAATTTCTTTTTCTCCGTCTTTGAGTTGGTATTTTTTTGAAACGGGTGCAAAGCGTTTGGCAAAATCTTCAATCTCACCTTTTGAGCCCAATGCAAATTCAATGTTCTTTTTCTTCACCAAATACTGCGGAAGATTTTCTTCAAGATATTTCAAGGTATCTGCAAAGTAAGTGAACACTAAAACTTTTCTGTCTTCATTCTGATTTAAGTGTTTTGCCAACTCCTGAATTTTATCATCTTTCTTTAGTAGCAAAGCAAATTGTTCTTTCAAAATACTGACAACAGAAAGGTCTTTTTTGATGTCGGCTTTCAGTTGTGTAACATTGAAAACACCTTCATCTGCAACGATGGTTACAAATTCTTGTTCGGTTTCTTCAAATGATTCAATGTCAAAATCCAGTTCATCTTCTTCTGCGTTCTGTTCATTGTAAGCATCAATTGCTTTGTTTAACGCAGAAAGATTTTTTACAGAAATAATTTTGTTGAACTTCTCCAATTTGGTTTGAAAATCTTTTAGTTTCCTTTCGTAACTGTCAATTGATTTATTGATGGAGAAAAGAGAAGATTCCAAACGCTTTAAAAATACTGTTCTGAAAATTCCGTAAATACCGATTTGTCTGCTCAGTTCCCGGTTTTCGTCTGCGTTCAGTTCTAATTCTCCTCGCTTTCTATCGTAATAAGCATGGCGGTAAATGTTGTAGCGATAACATGGAAATCCTAAACTCAATAGTGCTGTGTAAATAATTTCAAGTGATGATTGAATTGGTTTTTCTCTTTCGGTGTAATGGTCAAACAAGTCAAGCGGATGAGCAAGGTATTCCAACTCTGCCAGACTGTTTATTTCATAGTTGAATGCTCTTGTTAGCTCTGCATTTTGCTCTGCACTTTTCAGCAGTTGTGATTTGAATTGATTAGGAACTTCATACTCCAAATTGTCGGGATACGATTTCGGAAATTTTTGCAGTTTGCCGTTTATCTCCAAACCTTCGGGATATTCTTTTTCAATTCCCTGTCTTGTCCGTCTTACAATAAAACGATTGAGAAGGGGAGTAAGTTGCTCTTTGATTTGCTGATAATTGATGAAACCGCTTTCACGGATTTGTTTTCTCATATCGGTTTGCAGAAGTTCTAATCTCTCTTTAAGCGTAAAATATTTTTGCCTGCTGTGGTCATAAAATTTTCCTAATTTAAAAATATCGCCACCTGAACCCAACATGATTTGATTTGTCAAGTCGGCAAGTTGGTTGTTGATTGGAGTTGCAGTGAGCATTAATGTTTTTGCGTTTTCATTTTCCTGTCTCCATTTAATGAACACATCAAACCGCTGTCCGCCTGATGCTCTTAGGTTGTGGCTTTCATCAAACACAAACAAACCAACGGGAATGGATTGCAAATTTTCACGAATGTCTTTTATTCTTTCTGTGTCTTGAAGGCTATAAATTTCCGGAATATGAATCATCCTGAAATCATCAAATGCTTTTCTCCATTGCTGAATCAGCCCTGCTGGCGCAATTACCACCACACGTTGATTCATGTTATGTTTGTAATATTCAATTACTTTGATAGCAGTATAAGTTTTTCCCAAGCCAACAGAATCAGAAAGCATAGCAACGCCTTGGCGTTCCAATTTCTTTATTAAACTGTTTGCATTTTGTATTTGAAATTTCAAAAGTTGTGGTTTGCCTGAAGTTGGGTCGTCAATGTCAACCTTGTTTTCTTTTTCGTCTAATAAGTCTTGTCCATAGATGCGATACAAGGCATGGATATACATTTCGTATGCACTGAAACAAATTCCACCGTGCTTGCTCAATGCTAAAATTTCTTCTTTGAAAGTTTTTGCCCAATCCATACTGTCATTCCAAAGTTCTTCAAACCATGTTCGGTGCGATGGATGCTGCGTTAAGTTTTTGCGGAGAAAATTTACAGTTGCGTTGTTGTCCTCAAATTGATTCAATTCAAGATTGCCAAACATTCCCTGCTTAGTGAAATTGGAACTGCCGATAATGCCAACGGCATTTTCTTCATCAGTTCCAAAAATGTAACACTTTGCATGGAGAAAATTCTTGCGGTAGACTTTTATTTGAATTTTACCAGTATTGTTTTCATTCATGTACTTGCCTAACAGGTCTGCAACTTTTTGAAATTCCTCTTTCAGTTGTAAGTCCTCTAAATCTTTCTTCAAATACTTTTCAGGAAAGTCGGGGTCTTGTTGTGCAGGTTTTTTAACCTGATATGCTTTTACTGAAGGCTCTTCTCCAAGCAGTAAACGGAAAGTGATATTTTCTCTTTCTAAAAATTGAGAAAGTTCTCTGAGTATTTCCACCATGCCGGGTAAGTCCCAATAACCTGTCGCAATGGAAATCTGTGAATAGGATTTGTCATTAATCAACTCTTTCAGCACACTGCCAAGCCGATATTCGTTTGAGGAATTATCTATAAGTTTAATGCCCTTCTTCATTTTTTCAATTTCTTTTTTAGGATGTTCAAAGCATCAGATGCTAAATGATTTTCGTCACCAACGGCACTTTCAAGTTTGTCAGCCAGCCAAAGTGTTAAGAGTTCATCCTCGTTTGCTTTCAGAAACTTGGCAATGTCAATTACCTGCTGCTTTGAAGCGTTACGTTCTCCTCTTTCTATCTTGCTCATTAAAGCGGTGTCCACTTCAAGTTTTGCAGCCACTTGTCGTAAGAGGAGATTTTGCTTCTCTCTCAGTTCTCTGATTTTTTGTCCTAAATGATTTAACACAATAGAGTATTTAGTTTGGCTTGTCAAATATTGTCAAATGTAAGTAGAAAATCGGAAACAAAAACAAAGCTTTGGGTCGTGGATAGTTGATGGTTGTTATTCTGCTGATGTTTTAAGGTCAAGCCGATAGGTATTGTGTCTGCTGGGTGGTGGGTGGGCTTTGGTGTTGAGTAAAGATATATTGTTGAAGTGTTGAACAAATGTTGATAGATATTCGTCAGCCGGGGTGGGTGGGCTGTGCGTTGGCATTTTTAGCTCTTTGCAAGGTTGGCTTTGTGTGTGGGTTTTGTGTGCCTTGCAATGTGCTAAAAATAGCGTGGGGTCGGGTCGGCAAAGTCATGCGAACTTGAATTTGAGTAGGATGCTGTTTAGGGTGACGTACAACGAAAAGGGCTTGCCGCAGGGCTGGTATTTGAAAATCGTCAGACCGGAACAAAAAGCTGATAAA
>JANOVT010000037.1:0-3930 GCA_031417525.1 Flavobacteriales bacterium
ACATTTTTGAAATCGTTCGTCAAACATGGATTTGTCTTTTGCCCTTGTCGGGATTTCTACGAATTTCCTCAAAGGCCGTTCCCCAATTCTCGAATTGGGGAACATGGCGGATAATCATTTTTAAAAATTTGATCCGCATGACTTTGCTAAACCTGATGGCAATGCTGCATTGCTTGGTCTGGGCGCACCAACGATCTTGAATTTGTTATTACTAAGGGTAAATCATGTCACTTTTTACAATACACATCCGACTGACTCACGGGATATTTTTTCTCAAGATCAATGTTATTGAATCCTTTGTTTTTGCCCCATGAGAATATTTTTTCGAAGAAGGGGAGAAGTCTGCTGCCTTTGATTTGTTCCAGAAAATACACTTCATGTTCTTTTTCCTTTATGCCCATATCATAAAGCACCTGATCATGTTCAACAATTTGTAATGAATTAAAAAATTGTTTCATGCGGAAGTATTCGCAAACGTTTCCGCTTTCAAGTCTGCCAGCGAAAAAGAATGGCATAAACCAACCAATGACATAACAACTTCCGCTAATGATTTTACCGATGATATAAAACTTGACTTCGTAATATTTCGATATTGGGATTTCGTACAATCGCATGAGTTCTAACACTTCGGTCCTGTGGTTCCATTCATCGATTTCGATTTGATGAATGATTTTTTTAATATCCGGACCTCGCATTGAACCGGCGTGTCCCTGATAAGCAAAGGCTGCAGCGCGTTCGGCTGAATATGCACGTTGTAGAAGGTCAATAAGTTCTTTGTGATTCAGTTTCATAAATTCATATTCAAACAAGAGTATTCATTCGTTCAAATGCCAACTTCATTTCATGTTGCCCGGCGTTGGCCATGCTTTCACTGAAGCCTTAAGTAATCGTGGTTTTACCTTCACTTATCTGAGAAAATCTGGACGCCGGTAATCAGAATTTTCTGGTGAGTGATTTTCATTGTTTGGCAAAGATGGATGGAATGGAATTCTTGACCATGATAAAGTTGATTGTGTAGGGTATTGATTGACCTATATCTATCCATTTTGTGACTTAAGAATATTGAAAACTATTCTGGCGCATATTGTAGTCACGATTTTAAAGCACGATTAACGTCAGTTATAGAAATCCGGGACGTATCCCCGCTAATTTTGTATCCGAATAACAACGGATTATTATGAAAATTGAACAGATTTATACAGGTTGCCTCGCGCAGGGTGCATACTACATCACAAGTGAAGGCGAAGCAGCGATTATTGATCCTTTGCGCGAAGTGCAGCCTTACCTTGATCGTGCGGCAAAAGACAATGTGTTGATCAAGTACATTTTTGAAACCCACTTTCATGCTGATTTTGTGTCGGGTCATCTTGATCTGAGCGCAGTGACTGGAGCGCCAATTGTTTATGGGCCAAAGGCTGATCCGGAGTTTGAAGCCGTGATTGCAACAGATGGTCAGGAATTTAAAATCGGTAAAGTCACGATTCGTGTTTTGCATACTCCTGGCCATACCATGGAAAGCAGTGTCTATCTGCTGCTCGATGAAAACGGCAAAGAACATTGCATCTTTTCGGGAGATACCTTGTTTCTGGGAGATGTTGGCAGACCTGATCTGGCGCAGAAAGCTGCGGACATGACGCAGGAACAACTCGCCGGAATGTTGTATGACAGTTTGCAAAACAAGATTATGCCGCTTTCAGACGCTGTGATTGTATATCCTGCCCACGGAGCGGGAAGTGCATGTGGCAAAAGCATGATGAAGGAAACGGAAGACACACTAGGCAATCAGAAAAAGATGAATTATGCGCTGAATCAACCGGATAAGGCGAGTTTTATCAAAGAAGTAACGGATGGTCTTTTGCCGCCCCCAGCTTATTTCCCGATGAATGTGGCCATGAATAAAAAGGGATATCAGAATTATAATGAAGTGATGAATCACGGAATGATTCCCTTGACAGCAGAACAATTCGAAACTATCGCCGATGCTACAGACGCCTTGATTTTGGATACAAGAAACCCGGCGGATTTTAGTAAGGGTTTTATTCCACAATCAATAAATATTAGTTTAGGTGGAGATTTTGCACCTTGGGTCGGTGCATTAATTCGTGATGTCAATCAGCCGCTGCTGCTGGTTACTGAAGTAGGAAAGGAAGAAGAAACGATAATGAGACTAAGTAGAGTTGGTTTCGATAATTTGCTTGGACACCTGTCAGGAGGATTTGGCACATGGTCGGCGACAGAAAATGAAGTGGATACTATCGACCGGATCACAGCAGTTCAATTTGCGGAAGAATTTGCAGCGGAAGAGGAACCGATTGTCGACGTGAGAAAAGAAAGTGAGTATGCTGGCGGCCATGTAAGAAATGCTGAGAATAAAACTCTTTCAGAGATCAATACCTGGATTTCAGATATCAATCCGGACCAACATTTCTTTTTGCATTGTCAGGGAGGATATCGAAGTATGATGGCTGCCTCGATTCTGCAAGCCAGAGGTTACCGCAATTTTTCGGAAGTAGAAGGTGGTTTTGCAGCAATCACTAAGACGAGTGTTGGTCTGGCTACGGAGCCGGTCAAATCGTAACTCTGATCAAGATCAAAGATGTGTGCAGATGTGTTAGAATCATTGATTGTCCGGAGGAATTAATCAATCCCTTGACAGACTTCCGGTGCGATTATGCCCGGTAAAGATTTTTTTTGTAGAATCTACAGACTAAGGACATGTCTGATGTATATTTGCCGCCCATTTCAAGAAAGAAAGACAATGAAACAAGGCATACATCCGGAAAATTATAGATTGGTCGTGTTCAAGGACATGTCCAACGAGACCTCATTTTTGAGCAGATCTACAACCAATACCAAAGAAACCATTAAATGGGAAGACGGTAATGAATATCCATTGATCAAATTGGAGATTTCTTACACTTCGCATCCGTTTTTTACGGGTAAAATGCAATTGGTGGATACGGCTGGTCGTATCGACAAGTTCAAAACGCGTTATGCCAAATTTGACAAGAAGAAAGATTAATATTGAATATATATCAATTGAAAAAGGCTGTTCACATCGAACAGCCTTTTTTTATGATGATTAAGAGCCTGTTTAAGATTTTATTAATCCCGAATACGCAATAGCAATATTTTGACTTGAATTGCCTTCGGGATTCTTCACATCGTGACCACCATGTGGCATCTACGCGATAGAAAACACTTTTTATTCGATGAAAAGTTTTTCGTTTTCTATCGCGTGATTTGGGTTAATTGGATTGTTTTAGGCCTTTTCAGCGCATACTTCGTTATTTTTTTCCTCAATAGAAGGAGTTATTCAGAAAAAAAATGCCTCGTTTGCACTAAAAATGCCCCTATACAATCTCAATCATAAAATCTTAAACAGGCTCTAAGGATCAAAAGAAACGGTCTGCCGTTTTCAATTGAAATCTTTGAGTGTTTCAATGAGTTTCTGACGAGCATTGAAGATTCTGCTTTTCACTGTTCCCGTTGGGATTTTCATGCTTTTTGCTACTTCATCATAGTGGTAACCTTCGAGCATCATTCGAAAAGGAATTTTTACATCATCCTTGAGAGTGTCAATAGCAGCTTCGATTTCTTTTTCATTAAAGTCACTGTACACATTATTTTCTGAAGCGGCTTTCCAGTCCACCTGATTGTTGGTTCCGGCAGAGAAGTGACTACGCACAAGTTGTTGCTTCTTGCAATTGTTCAGGAAAATATTGCGCATGATGGTATAGAGCCATCCTTTGAAATTGGTGCCATCTGCAAACAGATCTTTATATCTCAACGCCTTCAGACAAGTGTCCTGTAGCAGATCATCTGCGTCGTCAGGGTTGCGGGTGAAATTGTAAGCAAAACCTTTGAGATTGTGCCTGTTGGTGATTAGCATTTGGTTGAATTCGATGGTACTCATATCTTCTTGTTTAA
>JANOVT010000038.1:0-4831 GCA_031417525.1 Flavobacteriales bacterium
TGGGTTTGCCTGGCCCGGAAGTGACGTGGATTTCAAGAATTTTCGCAACAGCCTTGAATTTTTTGTTTCTTTTTTTTTCAAGAAAAAAAGAAAGAAGGAATTAACTCAATAAACCGAATTAAACCTTGCGATAAGAAGAAAAATGCAAGGTAATTAGAGTTCATCTTACCGGCAAATCGGTAGGATTGCGGACAATCATTTATTATTAAGCTCCGCCCAATTGACCATTGACCATTAAATCTCTACGCCATCTGTCCAACCCCATTCTCCACACTCACTCGCTTCGCCTCAAACATATCCGGCCTTAGCTCTTGCTTGTAGGTTTCAATAGTGAGTCTGGCCATCAGGTAACTCAAAGTCGATTCTGCTCCCTGATTGAGATTCACATTGTGCTCTTCCAGGCCATCATAACAGCCACCTGTGCATGGATTATAGATGATCTGACGAAGGTGATTGTTCCCGGTAAACCAATGAAAAGAAGCCATCATTTTTTCTTGATAGGACTCATCTCCGATTTCATCATAAAATCGGCTCAGTGCCATGATGGTATAACCAACATCAATCGGTTGTTCGCCTCCAGAAATTACACGACTATTGATTTCATTTTTATTCATCCAATTCTTATTTGAAATCACATTCAATTTATTATTTGCAAAAGTGATTGCCAAAAGAAAGTCGAAAGTTAAAACAGCAATTTCCCGATAAACTTTCTCGCCTGTTGCCATCCACGCCAGCAACAAAGCTTCTGGCAGAATGCTGTTGGCATAAGTAAAATAACTTTCGAACCATTGCCATTCATATTCAGTTTCATGACGAAACATCTGTACAAGTCTATTCGAGAGCTCAACCAACATCTCTTTATCTCTATCATTAGTTCTGTACAAACCTCTATAGTACAATCCCTTGATGACAAACGCCATCGCACGGGTAGAATAAATCTTCATAACCGCTGGTAATGCAGCAGTCATTGCCTCATCCGCTTCCAGAATAAGTTCTTTCGGAAGGATGTTCGACTTGGAAATCAAAAATCCCAGAGCCCAGATTGCCCTGCCATTCGAATCAGCGAGATTAGTAGAATTATTTTGTTCAGTAAACACTTTTCTTTCATCAACGTAATTCAAAAAATAACCCTCCGATTGAAAACAATACTTAATAAATTCAAGATAAATTCTGATGTACCCAATGTCATTTGGCTCACCGGTCAATTCATAGTGCATACACATGGCAATCAAAGCTCTTGCATTGTCATCCAAAGTATATCCTGAATCCAGATCAGGATAATTGAACTTTGCAAATTGAATCATTCCGAATTCTGTTGTCATCTTCTCCATATGATCAAGTTTAATTTCCGGAATTGAAAAATGAAGGTGAATATTTTGATGATCCATTTGTTCAAATAACATAGCATGTGCAATCGAGGAATTTTCCCAGGCAGTAGATGCCATTTTGTGCAGGCACCTCGAACTGATCTCATACCTCAAAATATCATCCTGCAAAAGCCTATTCACTGCATCGGACAATTGAGCGGAATTTCCAAAATCTATAATTATGCCTCCGTCATTGCGAAGTACTTCGCGTGCATGTGGAATCGGAGTCGAAATAATCGGACATCCACAACTAACAGCATACGCAAACGTGCCGCTTACCGCTTGATTTGGATCCTTTGATGTGAAAAGATAAATATCCGTTAACTGCAAGTAATCAAGCAATTCCGGCAAAGGCAAAAATTGATTGATAAATCGCACGTTATTTTCGAGGTGAAGCTCTTTCACTTTTAATTCGAGCATCTCCCGATATTTTTCTCCTTCCGAAAAAACCACAGATGGATGTGTTTTACCAATGACAAGAAAAAGGACATCTGGATTTAATTTGCAAATGGCAGGCAATGCTTCAAGGGTTGTTTCGACGCTTTTACCTGAACTGAGCAATCCGAAGGTTGACAATACCTTTTTGCCATTCAATCCGTACTTCATTTTCAACTCTTCCTTATCACCATGCACAACCAGGTGCGTGCCATGTGGAATCACTGTAATTTTTTCAGGGAAAATATCATACTCATTCACCAAAATATCCGATGAAGAATTAGTCATAACAACAATAGACTCACATGAATCTGCCAATGTAAATACACGGTATCGAAGTTCGTCATCAGGAGATGGCAGTACGGTGTGAAAAACAAGCACAACTGGTTTATGTATGAGGTCCAGAAATTGTTGAAATGCATGCTCACTTTTCGAGAACAATCCAAACTCGTGTTGAATCAAAACCAGTTTTATACGATCATTCGAATTAATGACATCGACCAAATGCTCATACCCGCCAGGAGTGTCTGTGTTTAATACATATCCAACTTCCTCCGGATAATGATGTTGTTGCCTTCCGGTTTCCAATGCACATATCTTCAATGCGAATGAGTCATCAAATTTGTTCTTTAATGCGATGATAAGATCCTGTGTATAAGTGGCAATTCCACACTCTCTGGGTGGAAAAGTGGAGATCACAAATATCTCCGGTTTCTCTGGTCCTTTAATTGAATTCAATGCTGGAAGTGATGCGAATTCATATGGACGGAAATTACCGTTCAGTCTATTACTATGAATGAATGTTTGACTGGTCATTGTTATTGGAATATAGAAGAAGTTCTTGTATTAATTCATCGAGATTCACAGTTGCGCATGCAATCTGTTCATCGGCAGCACCATAATAAATGTGCAGGATATCATCTATTCGAACACAGCCAGTAGGGAAACAAACATTATTGACCTCCCCCGAAATTTCCCATTCAAATTCGGGACTAAATAAAGCATAAGGCAATCTGGCAATTTCCCTCTGTGGATTCTCGATATCCATCAAAGCGGCACATGCAGAATAGATATATCCGGCAGTTGAATCATGAACACCATGATAAATCAGCAACCAACCATGGTCGGTCTCAATCGGAGGACAACCGCCTCCAACATAACTTTCTTCGTGAGCATGTTTGGAACTCAACAAAATATGCTCATCGAGGTGAACAATGTAATTTTGCCAGAATTCAGTAGTCAGATCAGCCAGATGTTCGATAGAAACAACCTGAATATCCGGTTTGATGCGATGCAAAAAGTAAAAACGCCCATCAATTTTTCGTGGGAAAAAAATCACGTTTTTATCCCATAATAGTAATATTTTTTTATGTTCCAGCTTCCTCCAGCTGAGAATTTCATTCAGACGAAAATATTTTTCACTCAAACCTGAAGGAGCCAATAATTTGAATTCTTCAAAAGTGATCTGAGGCACAATCACACCAAGTTTATCAAAATGCCTGAGGTCATTTGAAATAGCGAGAGCACCAAGTGCATTAAAACCATCGTACGCTGTGTAAGAAAGATAAAATAAGTCTTCAATTTGTACAATCCGGGGATCCTCCACTCCATGCGTTTCATGATCGAATTGAGGGAAAATGATTGGGCCAATATTCCGCTTCTCAATGCTCATCGGTGCATTCAAGACACAATAACCAATACTTGAATAATTGCCATCACTCACTGCACGATAGAATACATGAATTTTACCCTGTCTCAGAATCACTCCGGGATTGATGACACCCTCATTCTCAAAGCCATGTTCGGTCTTCTGAAGAAGCACTCCTTTTTTGTTCATTTGTATCATAAATCAGGATGTGAAGGCCATCATTCGTACTTTCTGATTGGAATAAAACCAGATCATGCCGCCACATTTTTCAGGACAGGCAACACGATCCGGCATTCATTCTTACGAATAATTATATAGTAACTTGTTCAGATAAAGCGTTGTAGAAAATGCTGCTAAAATTTGAACAGCATTATATAAACCATGGTCTATTTCATTTTGTCACACTTCTGCTGACAACTTTCAGTATGTTCCAGGTGTTTGCGAAGCGTCGGCAACGTCGATTTTGCCCAGGCTCTGATTTCAGCATCATCAGAGTCTACCGATGCTTTTTCATAAAGACTGATCGCATCTTTATGTCCTGAAATCATCATCCGGCAATATTCTTTATCGAAATCTTTGCCCGTTTTCTGACTCAGCTTTTTGTATTCATCCTGCGCTTCAAGTGTGCAGGCAGCAGGCACTGCAACATTTTTGCTTTTAGCGAGTGCATTCACAGACTTCAAAGCGCTTGTATGATCAGTCACCATCATTTTACCCAGATCAACAACATCCGTTGTCTTACTGTTCTGTTGGGCAAGTTTGCCTAATTCCACTTCAGCCAAAGAAATTTGAGCAGCATCCACCAAAAATTTAGCATCTGCTTCCTTATCACTTATGTTCAACCTTGTATTCGATGGTGGTGATACATTCATATCTTTCGATATCAGAATGAACGATGATGCAATTAGAACAGTTGCCATCAGCAATATTGACCCTAATACGATATTACCTCTTTGTGTTTTCATGTTTACTTGTTTTAGAATTGTTGTGCAAAGAAGGAATTTAGTACCTGCTATAGTGTTACACGATACTTGGATATCATTATAAAATTTCACTTTGGTGTCCGGTTAAAGTTTAGACTGATGATTTGATCAATTGTCTTAACAATCAGAAGTAAGAGGTCAGAGGTCAGAGGTAAGAGGTCAGAAATCGGAGGCGAATTAATGATCACCAACCTTTTCCATAAACAATTTAAGCAAATAGGAATAGGATTTTATGAAAAATGATTGTCCGCAATCATCCCCGGTCCATTCAACGAGGACAAAAGATGCGCTCCACGGTTGGGGAATGGCCTTTGCGAAAATTCGTAGAAATCCCGACACAGACGGGCAAAAGACAAACCCATGTTTGACGAGCGATTTCAAAAATGTCAAGATCAAAT
>JANOVT010000039.1:0-22781 GCA_031417525.1 Flavobacteriales bacterium
ATCAGCATGTGTTAGAAACAAGAGGATATGATGGAAGTGATTTTTTGAATGAGGCGCAAGCTGTGGGTGTCAATGCCTTATTGGTAGTTCAGAAAATAATCCGAAAAGCTCACTATGTACAACACACTTATGTCTTGTGGCAAGCTTTCAGACGTATGAAAAAGAATTACGGAAAAGATCGACTCGAAGCTGCATGCACTCGATTAAGTAGCCTCGAATCGGTTACCTGTCGGGCATTAGAGAACATATTAAAAAATGGCCTTGACCAGCAAGATCTATTTAATAGCAACCAACAACACCCGATAATACACGACAACATCCGCGGCCCAGAGGCCTATGCAAGTAACTAAGAAAAACAAATCAATACACCAATTATGAATACAACAGCAACACTTCGAGAGCTTGAGCAGCTCAAGTTAACCGGCATGGCCAAACACTATGAAGGTATTTTGTCACTTGCAGCCCATCAGCAACCCGATGGACATGCTTTACTTGCACAGTTAACGCAAGCAGAACTTCAAGCCAAGTCCATCCAGAAAACCACGACTCTGCTAAAGCTAAGTAAGATTAGATTTAACAGCACCTTAGAGGAGATTAAATGTAGTCCCTCACGCAATCTCTTTCCAGAGCAGTTGCAAGCACTCTCCGATTGCAATTACATCCAAAGAACAGAGAACGTTCTGATAACAGGACCCACAGGCTCGGGAAAGAGTTTTCTAGCTTGTGCCTTGGCGAACCAAGCATGCATGATGGGCTTAAAAACATATTATGCAAATATGAATCGATTGAGTGAAAAAATCATGCTGGCTAGAATGGATGGCACCTTTGTTAAGCTCCTCAATCAGTTCGGAAAGGTATCATTACTTATACTCGATGACTTTGGACTTCAGCCAATGGATCAGAATACACGCCTGGCCTTACTGCAAATACTTGAGGATCGTTACGGTACAAAATCAACGATGCTTGTCTCGCAGATACCCATTGCAAAATGGCATGAAGCCATTGGCGAACCAACGCTTGCTGATGCAATAATGGACAGGATTACATCGGGTGCCCACCGAATAGAACTCAAAGGAGAATCACTTAGAAAAAAGACAGTAAAAAAATCATAACTTTGCAATCAGAAAGCAACCCCTAAAATAAATCAAACAAGGGGGTGGTCAGTTGCCGCTGAAATGACTGGTCAGTTCGAGTGAAATAGACAGTCTGTCATTTCGGCCAACTACAAGTGGCTTTCAAGAGTATATAAATGGCATCAAAAAATCTCCACCCTGTGGGTAGTATTTGTGTGCGCCACTCTTGACAGCCAGGCCATGCCAGTCCGGTACAAAGCTTTCTTTTTTCTTTTTCCGGTTTTCTTTCTTCTTTGAGAAATAGTGAGCGAAGCGAAATAATTAATGCTTCAATCCTATGATTCTTCGAACACATTCCAAGTCACACACTCCTACTCCATTCGAATTCTACATTCTCACCAAAGGCAACAACAGTGGCAAGCCATTAGACGCGCCGTGCGCTAATTGTTTGGTGTGCATTACCCATTCACTGCATGAAAAAACCACCCTGTATTGGATGTGTTATGGCTTCTGGCAAGGCAGAATATTTGAGCAATACTTGAAGGGATCAGTCATCCCATTCATTCGAATCAACGATGTATTCGACACGCTCGTTACCGCAAAGTATGCATTGAATCAAGACCCAGAGCGCATTGCGAGTTATGTACGCGCTATACAAAACATAGATGCGCTAGAGAAAAATATTGCATTGCAGAGAGTGAAATTGAATGATTTAAAACGCTCACTTGCAAACAAACTTATTTCCACAATTACACCGGAGCAAATGGAAGCCTTGTAGCATCGGGCTTTCGTTACTTCACATGTTTTGCTGAAACGTATCCTTCATATTTTACAATCTTATCTGCACCCATTTCAGAATGGGAAACATGAATCCATCCGTCATTCTCGGGATCCAGAATGGTGAGGAACGCATCTTTGTTCAGCACAATGACAATATCAAACTCAACACCCGGTCCCTTGCGCATGTTCAGTGTTGTTGAAACCACATGCACAGATCCTCCGATTGCCTTGTTTGAATCAGTGGACGTGCCATACGGATCATTCGTTGTGCTTTTTGGAGTTGTACTCTTCGTTCCTGATGTTCCGCGCGGCTCTGGTGCTGGTTTCCATTTTGCGCCACCAGAGCATACACCACATGAGCCACCACTGGTGCAATGCTTGCAGCCAGAACAATTAGAACATGCCGTACAATATGCAGAGCCGGTGCACTTGCCTCCACAACATGACGCGACTTGCGCTGTGTCTGATTGGGAAAAAACAAAGAGCGGGATAATGAAAAGCAGGGAAAGGATTAGTTGTTTCATGAGTGGTATTGGTTTTAAGTTACCCACAAAGAAAAGACAAATTCGATTGTGCGAGTTAAAAAGAAATGGCCCCGAATATTTCGGGGCTCATTCTTATGAACCGAGGTATCCCTACCTCCTAAATCCTTTGCAAATATTTATTCGAACTAACTCAAAGTCTTATTCCAAAAAGGAATAAACTGTTCGATTGTTATTCCAAAATGGAATACAAGGCAATCAACAATCGGATTTTTTTGCACCCGTGCCATGCAGCACAGCTCCTCGCGCTGTTGATTTATCTTTGCTTCTTGAAATTCATACGCCACCTAAAAACTACAATCCTGCATGGAAAAAAAATCTTGTTTCATCATAATGCCCTATACATCCGCTGTGGTTGGAGAAGACAAACTCGATCACAAAACCCTCAAATATATTTATGACAACGTTCTTCGAAAAGCAGTTTCAGAATATCAATTGAATGGACAAGAAGTCTTCGATGAGATTTCACGTTACGATTCTAATTTTGGGAGTATCATTAGTGGCATTGTGAATAAACTCAATAGCGCTGACTTAGTCATTGCCGATCTTTCCGGATTGAATGCAAATGTCATGTACGAGTTGGGTGTCCGGCATACACTAAAACGAGGCACAATTATCATAACTCAATCGCTTGAAACTCTTCCCTCAGATCTGCGTGATTTTATGTGTGTGGAGTACCATTTTTCCAAGGATTCTGTTGAACAAGGTGAGCATTATTCCACATTCAAGCGTGATTTGCACGTCACAATTTCCGAACTCCTCACAACCCAAAAACAAGATTCTCCTGTATTGAATTATTTAGAAGGAAAGGAAAAATACTGGAAAGAGGACGAGCTTAAAGCGCTTAAAAATAATTTGATTTATGCTGACTATATAGATGATCATTTTGATCAACTTGTTGATGTTATAAGTGACATTCAAACAGAAAAAATTGAAGCCCTGCCAACAAAATGGCTAAGTCTTTTTAGTGCCCTCCTAAATAATCTGCAAAGCAGTTTGTCTGATTTGAATATCTCTGCGGAATCGTCAAGTCTTTATGAGAAAATGCAGGCAGCAAAATCACTTATTGGCGACGTGTTGAAGAAGGCATTTTTATCGGAGTATTATCAGGACATAGCAAATGTCTTGTCAGAGGAGGATCGCGAAAAGCTTGTCAATCCAATTGTTTTATCACAAAAGCAGTTTATCAATACTTTCAAACTTGATAGTGGTGTACTAGAGAAGCTCAGTGTCTCGGATGTCTTCAATGAAAAGGGAGATTTTGAAACACTATTCTTGGAAGTATTATTTGAACACCTAGAGAACAAAGCAAAAGAAATTGGATTGAGTGATGAAGAAATTGATGCACTACTAAAAAAATAGGCTGCGATCTCTGTTACAACTATCGATTCTTCCCATTAAAACTTTTCCCCTACTTCAATTCAGGAATATGCGACTTGTTGAGTGATTCATCTATTCCAGATGTAGGATCAAGCCCTATTCTCTTCAACCGATACTTTCTTCCATTGTACACAACCCCCGCATCCTTGCCTGACCGATGATACACGGTACATCCTTGTTCTTCAAGTGCGGCAAGAATCACTTCGGTTGGTTGTTGCAACCTAACACAATCCTTCACCCACAGTGTCAGCAAATTCAGATCAGTCATGTGTGAGGCATGCGCCCTGGCATCGATCATCCGCGGCTCTTTCTTCCTTCCGTGATCCACAATACTGTGCGTCAATTCCGGATATGTTTCAAATTGGAATTTCTGTATCGCTGCTTTCAATGCTTGAAATTCTTTGCGACTCATGCGTAAGCTTTTGCCAGACATATATTCAAGCGGACTGCCACAGATATGTACATGCACATGACCGTCCTCGGTGTGCGGAACAGCAACGAACATGCCGATGGGTGAGCGCATCTGGATGTACTCCTCAGTAATTCGCTTCAACTTTTCGGTGGTGATCTGCGATTTGTCATTCACATGAAAAGACAAAATTTCATGAAGTACCTTCGTATCATTCTTCGCCTTGCGGATTCGATGACCTTCGTTTTCTTCCATTTGTGAAACCCACCCATCAATTGTTTCTCCTTTCACGTTTTGTGTGATCACAAAATCGGGAGATCCTTCATTTCTTCCTTTGTCAGAAAACATGTATTCAATCAATTGCTTGAATGAACTTGTGCGACGTGCTTTGCTTTTCACAATCATGCGCGTCTCTTTGATACTATCGATTCCAAATATTCGACTCGTGCCAACAGTTCATCATACAGGTATGGTGGCACCGTTGAGCCATGCACATGATTTCTGATGAGGTTCTGTATCTCGGAGTATATGCGTGAAATCGTTTGGGCCAAGACAACGGAATCAGGAACACCAATTGATACTTCTTTCCCGGCATCAATTTCAATGAGTCGCTTCACATAGACAGGGAGTGCAACATCAAGTGCCTTCACCCGATGCACAATGGTGTCATACAATTCATGTGAAAGGTGAATCGCAACTTGTTTGTGACGCTTTCTGTATGCTTGCTTGTATATCCGTCGGTACTCCTTCCAGTATGCGCGTTTCGCGTCCTTAATCACAGAGTCATCTCCCGTATCAAGCACGCCACTTGCTTCAAGATATGCATAGAGATTCTGATGCTTCAAACTATCCATTGCTTCGGTCAACTGAAAGCGGATAACGGGGTATAGAATCAATACGATGTGGTGATCGTACAACAGCAGGAATGCGCGTCAATTCAGCAAGAGATCGTTGCTTGAAGTATGGACGAAGTCTGACAAGGAGTGGACGTGCTGTGCCGGAAACAAAGAGTGCACGACTTGGTGGCAGCATGCGAATTTCATCTGGTGTCATCAATGATCGATTACGCTTAATGCCATCTGAATCGGTGAAGGTATAGAGACCAAGCATGCGAGAAATTTCTTCACACGACTGGAGTGATCCACCACCATGATACAGTTTGCCATAGCAGTTGGAACGAATAGTTTCAGCACCTTCAGCTCCATAGATATCCACGAGCTGTGAGAATTCCTGAAGGCACAGCATCATGCCCACGCGATACTTGCGCAAGTTCGCAATTGCAAGTGGCAGTGTTGGACAAACCAGTGAAGACGCTTCATCCAAGAGCAGGTATACATCATGATCAGAATGTTCCGGACGGTGATCAAAGAGGACACTGAAGAGTGATTCGAAAAACAAGCTAGAGAGTGGTTTGTAGTATGCGCCTTCACCAATTTTGTTCTGAATGAAAATGGCAGTCTTTCTGGTGCGAAGCGTTCGAAGATCAAGTGTGTCGGTGCTGGTCACTTCGGCAATTCGTTCATCTGCGAGATAGTGGAGCGCACCTTTCGCAGAGGCAAGCACACTCGTCCGTAGTTTGTCTTCATACTTTGCAAATGCATCAAATTCCTGGATGAGTCCGTGATGACCGGTGGCTGCAAAAAACGGTCGTACATGCGATGGGTCAATTGCCAGTTCATTTAACAGATGAAGCACGTTCGGAAGATTTTGAAATCGCTTGGGCTTCATTGAAAGACCGCGAAGCAGAAGTGAAATCAGTGAGGTTGCCAGCTCATCCCAGATCGGTTCACCACTTGCAGTATTCCGTGTTGATTGCACCAGTGACCGTGCCACCTTATGCAAATCAGAATGATCCTTTGCATACGAACACACATTGAATGAATCAGAGAGACTGGGCTCGGCAGGATTGAATACTTTGATGAGATATCCGTTTTCTTTTAGATATCCCGATGTCTTTTCATATAGTTCTCCTGAAGGATCATGAATGACCAGTGAGCCGTTTAGCTTCAGTATTGATGGTATGAGACTGGACGATGTTTTTCCCGAGCCAGTCGTTCCAACAACCAATACATTTTGGAATGAAAGCTTGCGTACAAGTTGTTCTTTGCCGGTGATTGAAAATCCATATGCGTTCCGGGACAACGCATCGCGCGGCTCACCGAACGATGCGACAAGATCATGTGAGCGCGGTGGTGTTTGAAAAAGTTCTATGAGTGCTTTCAGTATGTTCTCAAGAAACAAGAGGGGATTGAACATAGAATGTGAAAGAATAGATGATAATCAGAATGACTCTTCTGGTCGTACAGACACAGAGCCACCCATATGTGAAATCACTTCTGTGAGAATTCGCGAGAGGGTGTGATGTGTTTTTGCTTCGCTGATATTTCGAAGTGGTGGAATGAGAATAACTGAATGATTGGTGTGATGACGTGTCACATCAAACAATGATGCAACGCGTTCATAGAGAATATTGTCGAGTGGAAGTGATTCATATGCATTCAAAAAATCACTGTGTTCAAGCAGATCAGAATACACAAGCACAACACCGGGTTCTTCATCTGGAATTGTTTCGAGCGCATCCCTAATGCGAGAAATGATAACTGAATGCGACCGGCCTTTTGGAATGCTGGAAACTTCTTGGAGTATCGTTTCGATTGATGATTCAAACTGTGCTAGTTCATTCCTTCGTTTCAGAGTATTACGCGCATACCACGGAATGAATGGAAGCGTCGTTGTTTTCATTTCACTGATACCAAACTCATGAATGAGACCAATAGTGACAGCGGCTGAATTCCATTCACTGGTGAGTGCCGCAGCATTGAAAACATCCTTTGCAGTGGGTGATGGTATGTCCTCACTCGTGATGTCGATAAGCACAATCACATGATGCGTTTTTGGTTTCGGAGAACCGAAAAAATATGTCACGGCCACCGCAATAATTGACAGGCCAACGAAGAGATACTTCATCGGATCGTTGGCAGACTATCAATGCGTGTTTGCGGTAGTTCAAGTGGCCCGGTTTTCGAACGAAAACAATCCGGGACACAGTCACCACGAATGGTGATGATGAGTGATTTGAATCGTTCAACAGCTTCAATGAACTCGGCTTGTAAAATGTGTTCGATACTTTGATGAGTTGCTAACAGTTCATGTGCCTTTTGTTCTTGCTCTTTGAGTGATGCACCAAGCGCATCATGACGAACGCGAAGTGCTATGACTTCTTGTTCAACATGCGCACGTTCCTGGTAATGTTTTTTTGATTCCTGCTCTTGTGATTCGAATTGAGATGCCCGTTGTCGACGAAATACCAGATACAAGCTGAGGCACAAAAACATCCAGTTAAAGATTACAAATCCAAATGCGGAAAGTGCTTGTGTACCCGTGTTTCCAAGCGCACTGATATATGTGGCGCGTAGGTTTCCCAGAAACCAAAACAATCCAGAGATGAGAAGCGCCAGTGATGTGCCAACGAGAATTTGTGTCCGTCGTGATTCAAATCGAAGCACGATCATGCGAAGCACAAATGGGAGAAAATAGAAGAAAGCAAAGAGGGAAATGAACATGACTATTGATACCAAGACAGACCCGCCAAACAATTGAAATGCGGTTGCAATGGTGACTGCTTCGGTGAGTGCAACGAATAGATGTGCAATGAGGAGCAACTTCATAATCGACTGATTCTTTGGGGGAGGAATCGACTGCATCTTGAGTGAAGTGAGGCGAGCATTTTGTTCTTCAAGTGCCTGTTTCAATTCACGCGATTCGTTCTCATGAATTGAAGTGATTCTTTTAAGAACTGTCGGAACAAGATCAACATGCATATGCGCACGAATCTTTGTTGCAAGTGTGGTAAACCATGAACGAATGGGGATGGTATAGATGGAAAGGTGATCATCAAATTCTTTTGGTTTTCCCTTTTCAGCGCATAGTCGCGCGAACTCTTCGGTCTTTTGAATAATGCTTGGGAGTTCTGTTTTGAGTAGCTCCTTCCCTCCTGCCATCCACTCGTCATACTGAGTGAGTGGTGTGGTCATAGATGAGATATAAATGAATGGATAAAAACGAAAAAAGTAGAGATCGACCCTCTACCAATTTCTTCTTAAATCGTCCGCTGAGATTCTTTGAGTGCATGCTTCTTCTAACATCAGTATATTTTCAAATCCACATGCTGTCAACTCAGAATCACAATATACTTTTGACTCAAATCAATTCTTGATGTTTCTCGTGCATGACATAACGTTTTCGCAATTAGATACTCACACTATTGAAGTGAAATTCGTGCTCATAAAACCTGTTGGAGATATGGAATGGGAGTTACTCTCCATACTTGAATTGCAGGGAAATGAATTACTGCATGAATTCGAGTTCATGGTGAAAGATGCATGGCATCAAGAAACAGGTGATACTGAAGGAGATTACATTACCCCAAATTGGTCGCTGTATAGTGATAGAATATCTTGTTTCTTTCAAGAACTAAGAAAGTGAGTCCGGGGTATCTATTCATTTTTTCCATGTTAATAATAGCCTCGTCTTAATTTACCAACCGCCCCGTATATACCTGATTTACTGTTGATAATTTCCGACGGAACACGTTGTGTCGCGTTGTATATTTGTTCTCCAATCCACCCCAATGAAAACAATCACTGACATCGGCATTTGGATACGTGTATCCACAGAAGATCAAGCCAAAGGAGAAAGCCCCGAACATCATGAAGTCCGCGCACGCACCTATGCGCAAATGAAAGAATGGAACATCGTCACCGTATACGACCTATCAGGCGTCAGCGGAAAAACAGTCATCGAACATCCCGAAGCAAAGCGGATGATGAAGGACATCAAAAGTGGAAAGATTCAAGGACTCATCTTTTCAAAGCTTGCGCGACTTGCGCGGAATACCCGCGAACTCCTCGACTTCGCTGACTACTTTCAAGAACACAATGGAGCGCTCATATCACTCCAAGAATCAATTGACACCTCCACTCCATCCGGTCGTTTCTTCTACTCCATGATTGCATCAATGGCACAATGGGAACGCGAAGAAATTGTTGATCGCGTCAAAGCATCAGTCCACGTCAGAGCGCACATGGGAAAATCACTCGGGGGTCAGGCGCCATATGGATACAGGTGGGAGAACAACAAACTCCTCATTGAAGAAAAAGAAGCAGTGGTGCGCAAGCTCATGTTCGAGGTCTTCTTGAAACATCATCGGAAGGGAACAGTGGCAGCAGCTCTGAACACGCAAGGATATCGCACCCGCAGCGGAAAACACTTCAGTGACAACACCGTGGGACGACTCCTCACCGACCCTGTCGCAAAAGGAATGCGCAGAAGCAACTACACCGCCTCAACGGGTGAAGGAAAACACTGGGAGTTGAAGGATCAAAGCGAATGGGTGTTCTCCGAAGCACCAGCAATCGTTTCAGAAGAACTGTGGAAACAAGTGAATGACATTCTCGACAAACAAGCAAAATCAAACGCACGTCCCGCAAAAACAGCAGTCCATCTCTTCACTGGAATCGTCCACTGCCACTGTGGAAGCAAGATGTATAAACCATCAAACAACGACAAATACGTGTGTGCGAAACAAGGATGTCGCAACAAAATTGGTGTCGAAGATTTGGAAGTCATTTTCCACGAACAATTGAAAACACATGTGTTCGACGACAACATGATGAAAAACCTGAATACTGAAATTGATTCAAAAGAACACGAATTGGTCAATCAAATTTCTGTTCTTTCTACAGAATCAAAAACAGTCGGAAAAGACATTGCACAAATCTTTGACCTCCACAAATCAGGTCAAATTCCAACCAATGCATTCAAATCGCATCATGCGCCACTTTATGAACGCCAACAATCAATTCAAGAAAACCTACCCAAACTCGAAGCCACACTCGACTTCATTCGCCTCGAGCGCAGCTCAGCCGACCACGTGATAGAGGATGCCAGAGCACTGTATTCCACTTGGTCAACTCGTCCAAAGGATGAAAAGAAACGAATCATTGAGACGATTTGTAAATCAATAGTGGTGGACATTGATTCCATTGAAATCAACCTAACCCACGTCCTACCTTCTTCTCAACTGATGGCAGATTCCCTCTACAACCCCATGGATTCATACTTGCGATCAACATAAAACTCGCCGGATACTCTACAGAAAATTTACTTCGTGAAATGGTGATGAACCGATCTTCCAGTGGTTGACGCATGACTTCCAACACCGTGCGTTTGAACTCCGGCAATTCATCCAAAAACAAAACGCCATGATGCGCCAAAGAAATTTCTCCGGGCTGCGGATAACTGCCTCCGCCCACCAATGCCACATCACTGATCGTATGATGCGGCGCGCGAAAAGGCCGCACACTGATCAGCGAATCTTCCTTGCGCAATTTTCCGGCAACGCTATGGATCTTCGTTGTCTCCAATGCTTCCTGCAAATTCAATGGTGGAAGAATGGTCGAAAGTCGTTTCGCTAGCATCGTTTTTCCGGCGCCCGGCGGACCAATCAAAATCACATTGTGACCTCCGGCTGCTGCAATTTCAAATGCACGCTTGATATTCTCCTGTCCTTTTACATCGGAAAAATCAACCGTGAAATTCTCCAGCTTGTGACTGAACTCTTCGCGCGTGTTCACGATCGTTCTTTCAATGGTTTTTTCTTCATTAAAAAACCCAACGACTTCTTTGATGTCTTCCACACCATACACTTCCAGGTCAGCCACAATCGCTGCTTCACGAGCATTGCTCGACGGCAAAATCATTCCTTTGAATCCATCTTTTTTTGCTTGTATTGCAATCGGTAGCACACCTTTTATCGGTCGCAAACTTCCATCGAGCGACAACTCACCCATGATGATAAACTGTTCGAGTTGGTCCGATTTAAGTTGGTCATTCGCGGCGAGAATTCCTATCGCAAGTGGTAGATCATAGGCCGTGCCTTCTTTGCGGATATCAGCTGGCGCAAGATTGATTGTCACATTGCGGATCGGCAGCGAGTAACCGCAATTAACCAATGCTGCCCGAATGCGTTGTTGTGCTTCTTTAATAGCGGAGTCAGGCAGACCAACAATCGCAATCTGCGCGCCTTTGTCTACATTGACCTCAATGGTTATAGTGGTGGCATTCACGCCGAATACGGCACTGCCAAATGTTTTAATTAACATGGTAAGAAAAATTTATGTAGCGTCGATCATTTGGCGACGTATCGCCTGCGTGTCAGATATCGCTTTCACACGACCCGTTCTTTTCAAATCATCGTGAGGCCTTCACGAAGATGTTATGTCTATGAATTTATTTCAATATAATCAATCAATGAATGAATGACTTTGATATGGACTTCCTGAATTCGGTCTGCATATCCGTTCCATGGCACGCGGATTTCCGCATCACATAGCGATGCCAACATTCCACCGTCTTTGCCTGTCAGGCAAATTACTTTCATCCCTTTTTCTTTCGCTGCTTTCGCTGCTTCTATGATGTTTTTCGAATTGCCGCTGGTCGAAATTCCCAACAAAACATCACCCCTTTTTCCTACTCCTTCCACAAAGCGCGAAAACACATAATCAAATCCATAGTCATTGCCTACACAAGTAATGTGCGATGGATCGCTGATGCTGATCGCTGCAATCGATGGGCGATTATCGCGATACCTTCCCGTGAGCTCTTCTGCAAAATGCATCGCGTCGCACATACTGCCCCCATTGCCGCACGATATGATTTTTCCTTCGGCTCGCAAACTTTCTGTCATCATCCTACCCGCTGTCTCAACCGCTGTAAGAAAAGACTCGTCATTCAAAATCAACTGAAGCAATGCGTTCGCTTCATCCAAATGCTTTTTGATCTGATTCATGGGGCGAATTTATGTAGCTCCTGCCCAGAGTCTTATTCCAATTGGAACTATGTTATGCGCATATCATATATGAAGGCAAATTCTATCAAAAACTTTCTCCGACTTTGCAAAAACTTTGCGCAACTTTGCAATGAAGTGAATTTTCGATTTACCAAAACAATTAGCCATGACGCTTTTTACCTCTGCTAAAAAACTTGCTTTACTTGTGCCTGCATCGTGGCTCGCTTTCAACTCAATCGCGCAATGTCCAACTTGCACGCCAGACGAAACGTGTATGTCAACAAACGGCCTTCCAACGGTTTGTCCGCTCATTCCGCCAAATGGAACCGCCGGTGTTTATTACGAAGAACAACTAACCTTCTATATGCCGGCAGAAGTTATAGATCCAGCGAGTGGATTTACCGCTACACTCATTGATGTAATCATTACTTCTGTGACGGGTCTACCATACGGAATTCAATTTACACTCAACGACGATGACGCTACCTTTCATCCTTCAGCCGGTGAAAATTATGGGTGTGCCACCATGTGCGGCACTCCTCTTTTACCGGGAACTTATAATGTTATAATCACTGTGACGGCCAATGTTCAGGTGTCGGTTTTTAATGCTACACAAGTTGAAACCTTTATTTCAACCATAGTTGTTGAGCCCGGAGTCGGCACCGCTAACACCTTTTCCTATGACAACATCGCAAATTGTGGCGGACTTGAAGTGAATTACGAGGCGTTGTTCACTGCTCCTGAACCCTCTGTCACCTCTTACTCATGGGATTTTGGCAACGATCAGATCAGCAGCGACGCAACACCGAATACTGTAACCTATGATGAGCCCGGTGAATATGTTGCCGTGCTTACAACTACCATTTCCGATTACGCACTCACCGGCGTAAGCGTTTCAAATCTAAACGACAACTGGGGTGGAGATGAAGATTTTTTCACCGGCCCCGCTGATCCCTATTTTACAGTCATCGACGGAAACGCCAATGTAATTTATACGTCTGCCACGAATGACAATGTCACGAATACTTCTTGGATGAATCCTCAACTCATCCTTTCCTCTCCTCCATATTACATCCAATTTTTTGATGAGGATGACATAACTGCAGATGATGATCTAGGCACCACGCCAATTGATATCACGCCCGGTGATCATTTTTTTGACATCGGAAATGGAACAGTCGGAATTATCTCTGTTGGTCTGCAAGTAACGAATGAGTTTGTCGATTCAGTAACAGTCACCGTTTTTCCTTCGGCTAATGCCGAGTTGTTGCAAGCTGGAAACACGCTCTATCTAACCGACCCAACCCTCTCCACTTTTGTCTGGTATCAAAACGACATCTCCATTAATGATGCTTTTGACTCTTCTTATGTGATGACCAGCGGTGGTGTGTATTATGCAGAGGTGACGAATGATTTCGGATGCACAGCCACAACAAATCCGGTTGTCTATTGTCCGGAAATCACATTGACTTATGACGATGCCGCAATGGAACTATATGTGGACGATATCTACGAAACGTATCAATGGTATTACAATGGATTACCAATGGACGGCGAAACAACCTTCTACATTCAAGCGATAGATGCCGGTAATTATGCGTTGGACATCGCAACAGATTATGGCTGCGAAACCACAAGTGAAGTATATACATTAGTTGTAGGCGTAGATGAAAAATCACCTCGTGAAAAAGTAATCGCGTTTCCAAATCCCGCAGAAGATATTTTGGTCATTCAAAACAACAGCAATGAGATTTTCAAATCAATTGCCATTTACGATTTGACCGGGCGCATGATTAATTCATTCAACACTACGGGTAATCAAAGTCGAATTGAAATTCCCGTGCAGGCCCTCACTCCGGGTATATATTTCGCCACATTGAATAATAAGAAAATCCGATTTATCAAAAAGTGAGAAAAGCAATTGTAGACCGCAACGGTTCCATATACCGTGACAAACAAGAGGGACTTGACTATATCGATTTTCTGGAGCGAACAGAAGCAAACATTCATGGACTCGAGGTTGTGAAGCTTTCAAAACAGAAAGCAGAAACGAATATGTATAAAACGGTCTGGTATGTCTCACAAGACAATGTCTATGAGAAGGCAAAAGATTTTTTAAGAGAGCAAATGGTCGGTCTTTGGAATTATGTTGAATTCAAGTGACCGCTATTTCAATCACAAAAAGGCCTTCGTGCGATATTTCATTTTGAGTAAAACCACAAGTCCGCCGACCCTCTGATCCTCATTGGCTCTTTGGCCCTCACGAACTTCATTTACCTCTAAATTCGTCGCCTTCATTGACAAGACATTTATGTTCGAAATAATCCGAAGGCTCAAGCCGGCATACGCTTTTTACAATCTGCTACATCGCGGTCAGTTGAAGCATAATATTCCTGCTTATAAAAACATAGGCCTTAACAAATCCTATTTTTCACCGGTTTCCAGCAAAGATTTTTCCGCCATCGGAGAACAAAAATTATCTGTAGCTATCGACGTTGAAGGATTAGAAAAAAATCCTGCCTTTCAAAATTTGTCAGATGAAAATAAACGGTCTGTTTTAGATTTTGACAAAAATGGCTTTGTTATTCTTCGAAAACTTTTTGCGTCTGAGCAGATCGACTCAATCAATGCAGAACTTGATTCACTGCTGAAATCCGGTAAAGTGTCGTTCAAGTATGCGAATAAAATTATGTTCGCGATTTATCAATCTGCACTGCTTCGTTCGATTGGTGAAAACAAAGATCTGCTCGCGTTACTTTCTGCGCTCATGGGTCGGGAGGCCGTCCTTTTTCAGAGCATCAATTTTATCCATGGCAGCGAACAGCGCACTCACAGCGACAGTATCCACATGACTACCTATCCGCTTGGTGGCCTGGCGGCGTGTTGGCTTGCATTAGAGAATGTTGGTCCGGAACAGGGACCACTTCATTATTATCCGGGAAGCCATAAGTTGCCTTACTACCTCAATAAAGATTATGGCAATGAGGGTAGTTATTTTTTTACGGGTAAAAAAACGTATGGTGAGTATGAGGATTTTATGCAGAAAAAAATCCATGAACTCGGTTTGGTGAAACAAACGTTCATCGCCGGCAAAGGCGACTTGCTGATCTGGCATGCCAATCTTTTTCACGGTGGCGAACCTCATACGGAAAAAAAGAAAACACGCAGAAGTATGGTGTTTCATTATTTCGCAAAAAATGTAGTGTGCTATCACGAAATCACTCAGCGTCCGGCTTTAATCCGTAAATCATAACTGGATTTATGTCTGAAATGCTGGTTGTTGTGAGCGACCAACGAAGCAAAACAACCTTCACAGAAACGCCGGTTTTCAAAAACCAAACTGCTTTGACGCCGTTAATTTTCTTAAACAAAAGTTTCCATCCGTCATTCACACCTTAGTGTTCCATACTTTTGAAGCAACTGTGTCGTTCGGCTGTTCTTAAGATTGAACTTTTCACCCCCCGAAGCGTACAGTGCGATCGATAACCAGAGGAGAAAAAATGAGAGAGCATCAACAGGAATTTGGCCAGCTGATTCACAAGCTGGATCAATTCACAAGAAAGTATTACAAGAATAAAATGATTCGCGGCGCCATTTACAGCGTGGCGCTCATTCTGGGAACTTACCTGTTGGTAATCCTGCTGGAGTATTTCGGCAGATTCAATATTGCCATGCGGACATTTTTGTTCTGGCTCTTCATCGGCTCGGTGCTTTTCGTCCTGGTTCGCTTTTTTGTGATTCCACTGACCAAAATGATGCGCCTTGGGAAAATCATTTCACATACGCAGGCAGCAGAAATCATCGGACAACACTTTCCGAATGTTCAGGACAAACTCATCAATACCCTCCAGCTTAACGCTATTTCTGACAATTCGCAGGACAACTCATTACTCGAAGCCAGTATCAATCAGAAAATGAAAGAGCTCAGGCCAGTGCCGTTTAGCAGCGCCATCGACCTTCGTGAAAATAGAAAGTACATCCGCTGGGCATTGCCTCCTTTGGCTATAATCATCGTCCTGCTTTTCGCCGCTCCAAGCATTCTTACCAATCCAACCGATCGTCTGATCCGTCACGGACAAATCATAGCTGAAGAAGCGCCATTCAAAATACAGGTTAAAAACGAAAACCTTACAACCCCCGAGAATGCCGACTACACGGTGAACCTCGAGGTTTCGGGCAAACAAATTCCTGATAAAATTTACGTGCAGTTAGCCGGACAGCAATATCTGCTGGACAAATCAAGCCCTGTTGATTTCAGCTACACTTTTCGCAATGTGCAAAAGGATGTGGAGTTCGCCTTCTTCGCTAGCGGATTTTACAGCGACCAATATGAACTACTTGTCATTCCGGCTCCACGGCTTGTGGATTTCAAAGTAGGATTGAATTATCCTGCTTATGTGAAACGTCCTGATGAAGACATGGCCAACACAGGTGACCTCGTTGTTCCACAAGGAACAATCATCTCTTGGGATTTTGTTACACGAAATACAGATCTGTTGTCCATTCGATTCAACGATAGCCTCTACGTGCTTCCTTCCGGCGATGACGCTTGTTCGTTTGCACAAACTGCCATCGGGTCTACAGTCTATTCTATCACTACCGGAAATAAGTATATCCCGGCCGGCGATAGTATGTCTTATCGCATTCAGGTGGTTCCCGACCTACATCCGGCCATTTCGGTGGATGAAGAAAAAGACAGCGCTTCTTATCTCGATATGTATTTCACTGGCCAGGTGAAAGACGATTATGGCTTCAGAAGATTGACATTTAACTATCGCTATGCCTTCCATGAAGATGGTACCGAAGAATCTGATTTACACACCATAGATCTGCCCGTGAGTAAAGAAAATATCACCGATGAATTCTTCCATTCATGGGATTTGCGTGCGCTTAATATTCGTCCAGGAGATAAAATTTCATACTATTTTGAAGTGTGGGACAACGATGGATTCAATGGCTCTAAGTCTGCTACCACAGGCATCCGCGAATATGCCGTTCCAACTGAAGCCGAACTGGAAGAAAAAGTGGATCAGCAAAATGAAAACATCAAAGACAAACTGGAAGAGAGTGTAAAAGATGCGAAAGAACTCGAAAAACAATTAGAAGAATTGCAACGCCAGTTGCTCGAGAAAAATGAAATGAATTGGCAGGACAAAAAGAAATTGGAAGACCTGATGAAGCGCCAACAGGAGCTCCAAAAGCAGGTGGAAGACATTCAAAAACAAAATCAAGAAAAAAATCAGAAACAAAACGAATTCAATCAGCCCAACGAAAAAATTCTTGAGAAACAAAAACAATTGGAAGATCTCATGGAACAAGTGATGACTCCTGAGTTGCAGAAGATCATGGATGAGATGCAAAAGCTGATGGATGAATTAAATAAAGATGAGATCCAGAAAGAATTGGACAAAATGGATCTCACCAACGAAGACATGGAAAAAGAGCTGGACCGGGCCCTGGAGCAGTTCAAGCAGTTAGAATGGGAACAGAAGATGGAAAAAACTATTGACAAACTTCAGAAGTTGGGTGAAGAACAAGAAAAGCTAAGTGAAGAGAGCGAGAAAAAAGATTCCGACGCAAAAGAATTGGAAAAAAAGCAGGAGGAACTCAACGAAAAATTTGATGAGCTTAAGAAAGAAATGGATGAGCTTGAAAAACTTAATGAAGAACTCGAGACTCCGAACGGCATGCCAGACACAGAAACAGAAGAAAAGGAGATTCAAGAGGAGCAGGAAAAAAGTTCTGACGAATTAAGCAAAAGCAAAAAAAGCAGCGCTTCCAAATCACAAAAAAGTGCCGGCCAGAAAATGAAGAAAATGGCTGAGCAAATGGATCTTGCAATGGAATCCGGCGAGCAGGAGCAACAAGAAATGGATATGGAAGCCCTGCGTGCTCTGTTGGAAAATATTATCACCTTAAGCTTTGATCAGGAAGAGGTGATGTCCAAATTCTCCACCATCGATCAGAAAGATCCCAACTACAAAAAACTTGGCCACACTCAGCGCAAATTGAAAGATGATGCGCGTATGGTGGAAGATTCGCTTTTCGCTTTGAGTAAAAGAGTTCCTCAGGTAAGCGCCGCTGTGAATCATGAAATAAATCTCGTGAATGAAAACATGGAGAAGGCGTTAGAAAATATTCCGGAACACCGAACTCCTGAAATCACGACTTCTCAGCAATATGTTATGACGAGCTTTAATAATCTGGCGCTTATGCTCGACGAAGCCCTCAAACAAATGCAACAGCAATCAGCTAATAGCAAGCCTGGTAAAGGTAGTTGCAACAAGCCGGGAGGAAATGGCAGCAAACCAAAGCCAAGCGCAAGTGACATGAAAAAAATGCAGGAGGGTTTGTCCAAACAATTGGAAGAAATGAAGAAGCAGGGCAAGAACAAAGGGGAAAGCAAGGGTCAGGGTCAACAAATGAGTCAACAGTTGGCTGAAATGGCTGCAAAACAAGCCGCAATCAGGAAGGCTGTAGAAGAAAAGGCCGCCGAATTGAATCAGGACGGTAGCGGCAATGGCAATGAACTCAAGGAGATTTCTAAACAAATGGAAGAGCTGCAGCGTGACATTGTCAACAACCAGATAGATGAAGAGACTATAAGGCGTCAGAAAGACATTGAAATTCGATTACTGAAGGCGGAAGAAGCTGAACGCACCCGAGATAAAGATAACGAGCGCAAAAGCAACGAATCAAAGGATTCTCCACTTTCCAATCCTATGAAATACGCAGACTACATGCGTAAGAAAGAACAAGAGACGGAGCTGTTGAAAACTGTACCGCCAACTCTGAAACCTTATTACAAAGACAAGGTAAATTCGTATTTCAATAAATTAGGCGCTAAATAATTCCGTAACAACCCTATGGCATCTGCAAAAAGAACTTTGAAGTTTCCTTCCATATTGGAAAATATTCATCTGGCAGAGAAGCTGATTGATGATGTATTCGCTGAGTACAACGTAAAAGAAGACTACTACGGTGAGCTTCTGATTGCAATGACTGAGGCCGTCAACAATGCCATCGTGCACGGCAACAAACTTGATCCATCCAAACAAGTTACTGTCACTTTTGACGTGCCTGATCATAAAACGATGCGCTTTACTGTCGAAGATGAGGGTCCGGGTTTCGACTATTCAAACTTGCCTGATCCAACTGCACCCGAGAACATTGAAAAGCCTCATGGTCGTGGGGTATTCCTCATGCGTAAACTCGCAGATGGCTGTGACTTTCAGGACAATGGTAGAATCGTTATTCTGGACTTCACGGTGCTTGAGCCTCAAACCGCCTAAGATTATTCGTTCATCTTCTCACTTTATTAAATTTCACTGACCTGCTGTCGCTTTTCGCTATCGGGAAAGCACATTTTAGCGTTGTTCATAACTCGGCGCAACTCTGATCGGCTACCTTTGCCGCGAGATGGCCATTCAATTTCATTCCGAAGACATATCTTATCGTCTACGCAACAAACAGTTGCTCCGGATGTGGATTGACGCGTGCTTAAGTGCGGAAAAACACACGTGTGGGAACATTCAAATAATTCTGTGTTCTGATGAATACTTACTGAAAATGAACAAAGATTTTTTGAATCATGACTATTACACGGATATTATAACCTTCAATTACAACAACGACAAGATAAATGGCGACCTGTATATAAGTTTAGATAGGGTACAAGACAATGCTTCAAGTCTTGGTGTCACAACTGAAAATGAAATACAACGCGTTATTATTCATGGAGTTATGCATTTGTGCGGGTACAATGACAAGAAAAAATCAGAACAAATTTACATGCGAAATCAAGAGAATAAATGTCTCGAAATGCTAGCGAAGCTCCAAATCTCTGCCGTTTCACGTGGAACCAAAAAATAGGAAGTCAGAATGTATACAGAATATGATATTGTGGTAGTGGGTGCGGGTCATGCAGGGAACGAAGCGGCAGCTTCAGCAGCCAATTTAGGGGCTCGTACCTTATTGATTACCATGGACATGAACAAGATTGGGCAAATGAGTTGCAATCCCGCAATGGGTGGAATTGCGAAGGGTCAAATCGTTCGGGAAATTGATGCGTTAGGTGGATATTCTGGTATTGTATCTGACCGATCAGCCATTCAATTCCGAATGCTTAATCGCTCCAAAGGACCAGCCATGTGGAGTCCACGAACACAAAATGATCGTATGCGCTTTGCCGAAGAATGGCGGAACATGCTGGAATCCACGCCACTTGTAGACTTCTGGCAGGACATGGTCAAAGAAATTATCCTGGATGGTGATACCGTAAAAGGTGTAATGACCGGAATGGGAATTCGCTTCAATTGCAGAGCCGTCATCATAACCAGCGGAACCTTTCTGAACGGCGTAATACATATTGGGGAAAAACAGTTTGGGGGTGGTAGAATCGGCGAAAAAGGGGCTACCGGAATAACGGAACAGATGAATTCACTGGGCTTTCGCAGTGGAAGAATGAAGACCGGAACACCGCCAAGAGTAGATGGAAGATCGTTGGATTATTCCAAAATGTCTGAGCAGCTAGGTGATGAAATACCAAATAAATTTAGCTATACTCAAACCAAAGCTCTGAAAGAACAAAAATCCTGCTGGATTACATACACCAACGAAAACGTCCATGAGGTTTTGGCTACCGGCTTCGAACAAAGCCCTATGTATTCAGGGCGTATTCAGGGCATTGGTCCCCGTTATTGCCCTTCCATTGAAGATAAAATCACACGATTCGCTGACAAGGACCGCCATCAGATCTTCGCAGAGCCGGAAGGTTGGAACACCGTTGAAATATACGTAAATGGATTCTCTACCAGCTTGCCAGATGATGTGCAATTAGAAGCCCTACAACTGATTCCGGGATTTGAAAAAGCCAAAATGTTTCGTCCCGGCTACGCGATCGAATACGATTACTTTCCGCCAGACCAACTCAAACACACACTTGAAACAAAAGACATTCCGGGCCTTTATTTCGCCGGACAAATCAATGGTACTACTGGATATGAAGAAGCTGCTTGTCAAGGTTTAATTGCCGGAATCAATGCCGCTCTCTGGGTCAAAGAAAAAGATCCATTCATTCTGAATCGGGATGAGGCCTACATTGGAGTATTGATAGATGACCTGATCACAAAAGGCACTGAAGAACCCTATCGCATGTTCACCAGCCGTGCAGAATTCAGAACACTCCTTCGACAGGACAACGCGGACGAAAGGCTTACACCGCTGTCCCACAAAATCGGTCTTGCTTCTGATGAGCGCCTTTTTCACGTGGAACAAAAACAAAAAGGAAAGGTTGAATTGATAAAACTCCTCGAAAAATTGTCTGTAGGACCGGAGGAAGTCAATTCATTTCTGGAAAAACGCAGTAGCGCCCCATTAAACCAGCGAGTTCGGCTTTCGGGTATTCTCACTAGGCCTGAGGTGAGTTTGTCGGATATTGGTGGTCTATTTCCAGCCATCGATGAAACCCTTGTCAAATACGGAAACCTGGCGCCTGAAATCCTGGAACAAGTCGAAATTGAGTCAAAATACAGCGGTTATCTTGCAAAAGAACGGGACATGGCCAACAAGATGCTTCGATTAGAACATATCCGTTTTCCTGAAAATTTCGATTATTCGACCATTACAAATCTCAGCACAGAATCTAAACAGAAATTAATTCGGATTCGTCCAGAAACATTAGGACAGGCTTCCAGAATAAGCGGGGTTAACCCTGCGGATATATCGGTGCTCATGGTTCATCTCGGCAGATAGTGCTACTGGAAACTTGCCCTAATGACGGGTTTCAATTTGTAAGTGCCATTACCATTCACATGAATGCTTTCTGACGCATCAAAATCCGCAATTAAGGTATAGAGGGTTCCAGGGGCGAGGTATTGATGTACATTCAACTTCAAACCCGACTCATCCTGACTGCTCAATTCAAGCGGAAACTCAACTGGTCCAATAAACAAACTATTGTTTGACCCTAGAATAAATCGAACTTGAGAGATTTGTCCTGCCGGAAAGTCTTGTGGTAACACCAATGATGCGCTAACACCGTTCTGCAATTCTAATAGATCATATATTCCCGTTTGTGTATTCAGTGAAATCCAACCCGTAGACTCACTATGCAATTCTACACCGACGATCTCGACGAAAACACTATCATAATCAACCGGCATGTCGTGCATCACAATGCTAATTCTAGCAGGATTCATGGCATCCTCGGTTCTGCATCCGAAGAACATCCCCAGAACAACCAATGTCATAATCAAGAATCTGTTAATTTTCATAAGCACGAAATTAATTCATTGCATGGCCCCAACCTTACATGATTCGACCTTGATATTACATCATATGTCAAACTTAATCCCCTGAGCTAATGGCAGATGCGAAGAATAATTGATAGTGTTTGTTTGACGGCGCATATAATTTCTCCAGGCATCGGAACCCGATTCACGTCCACCGCCAGTTTCTTTTTCGCCACCAAAAGCGCCACCTATCTCAGCACCGCTTGTACCGATGTTCACATTTGCTATCCCACAATCACTTCCCTCAGCAGATAAAAACCGTTCAGCTTCACGCATACTTGTTGTCATTATGCTGCTGGACAAGCCCTGTACAACACCATTCTGCATTGCAATTGCTTCGTCCAGATTATTATATTTCATGATATATAAAATAGGGGCGAAAGTTTCGTGTTGGACAACTGGAAGTGACGAATCTTTCACTTCAATGATACATGGCTGCACATAACAACCGCTTTC
>JANOVT010000040.1:0-2460 GCA_031417525.1 Flavobacteriales bacterium
GACACACTTGCTTCACAAATGAATCCTTTCGTGCAACAAGTTATGTCTTCTGGTTCCAGGTTGCGCGAAGTGTCGTCTTCAATCGGACACACTTGCTTCACAAATGAATCCTTTCGTGCAACAAGTTATGTCTTCTGGTTCCAGGTTGCGCGAAGTGTCGTCTTTAATCTCACACACTGGCTTAGCAATTGAAAATGGAATGCACAAACCTGAAACGTGGAACTTGGAACAAGAAACAAGAAACCAGAAACCAGAAACTTGCCCGATCTTGATTACATTTGATTCTGCTAAAATCTGACTCCACATGAAAACAAAAAGACTACACCTCATTGTTTGGTTCAATTTCGTGCTTTTTTTATTCGTTGGATTGAATGCTGCTTCGCAGAAAACATCAAAAGCACCTTCAACCAATTCTACTCAACGTTCAGCAATAAAACCGGATAAAGTCACAACGACGGTTAGTCCTGCTAAGATTTCAAAACCGGTGAATTCAATTTCAATTGTCAAAAGCAAAACGAAAACTACAAATCCAAGAACGAATATTCAGTCAAACACCGAAACGAGAGCCAATTCTAAAACTTCACCAACGGCTTTCCATGAAGAGGAATTGCAGAATCCAACTCAAAATGAAACAGCACAACTGCCGGTCAAATCTGAAATACATGTTCTGGACAGGAATGACTTGTATTACAATTTCTGGAGAAAATACAATGTGCAAAACAGAAAACAGGCAGTGAAACAGATGAGACATTGCGGTTGTGCAGGTGATATTGAGTACATCAATCAAACACAAGACACTCTCAATTTTTATTTTGCCTATCTCACGCCGCTGGAAACTCCAACGCTGGAAGATGCTGTCTTACCTCCTGTTAAATACAACCATCCGTTCGCTGCGTTCTCTCTTATCCCGGGTGATTCAGCTACAGTTCGTGGCTCTTGTATGGGTGGACTTCAATATGAAGTGACAACACGCAAAAACCGTTTCACCGGACAAGGACATGAGCGTCCGGATGTCTACATCAACAAATTCGTTCGGCTTAGCTGCATGCCGAAGACGTTGATCATTTCGGAGGACATGGAAGGGATTTCAGAGTGAGGATGAGGAGATCACTCGCTTCGCTCGCCGATTGTGTTTTTTCGCGCCGAGATTCGCCGAGGAGCAGAGATTCGGAGAGTTATATTTCTTAGACGTAACTCTGTTTTTTATACCCTTTCGTCATCACCATTCCTCATTCTCATTTTCTTTCTCCTTCTGAAATTCTCTCCGAATCTCGGCTACTCGGCGAATCTCGGCGAGAAAAAAACACCTGACGAGCGAAGCGAGTATCTGTGCGAAGCATAATATTTCTTGACGAGAAATAGTGTCCTTTCCCTCAATTTTCCACATTCCGCAAACACGCAATGTATTTGCTCTTCAACGAAATATTTTCGCGATCTCAATTTCTTATCTTTCCCACATGACATCAATCGACGATCTTAAAAAAATATCCTCTCAAGTACGCAGGGATATTGTACGCATGGTACATGCTGTAAACAGCGGCCATCCGGGCGGATCTCTCGGCTGCACAGATTATCTTGTGGCTCTCTATTATCATGCGATGAAAGTAGAAGCGGCCAACTGGTCGATGGATGGCATTGGTGAGGAGTTGTTCTTCCTGAGCAACGGTCATATTTCTCCGGTCTGGTATAGTGTTTTGAGTCGGAAAGGTTTTTTTCCAACGAAAGAATTGAGCACTTTCCGCAAATTGGATTCACGTCTGCAAGGTCATCCAACTACACATGAAGGATTGCCTGGTATTCGCGTTGCGAGCGGTTCACTTGGCCAAGGTTTATCTGTAGCTCTCGGGGCAGCTCTTGCTAAAAAATTAAACGGAGATACTAAGCTTGTCTACACATTACATGGCGATGGTGAACTACAGGAAGGTCAGGTGTGGGAAGCAGCAATGTATGCCGCTCATAACAAAGTCGACAACATCATTTCTGCTATTGACGTCAATGGACAACAAATCGATGGCCCAACAGAAAAAGTATTGAGCCTTGGAAATCTGCGGGCAAAATGGGAAGCATTCGGCTGGCAGGTACTTGAGATGAATGGAAATGTGATGGAAGAAGTTGTTGCTACATTGGATCAAGCAAAAACACTGACCGGTCAAGGAAAACCCATCATGATTCTTATGAAAACAGAAATGGGAAAAGGCGTGGACTTCATGGAAGGAACGCACAAATGGCATGGTGTAGCGCCGAATGATAGTGAACTTGCCAATGCACTCGGACAGTTGGAAGAAACACTTGGCGACTATTAAAAAATTCTCAATAACACTTTCCGCGGAATCGATGCGGTATTCTATCTAAAACGACAAAACATGCTCAACTTCGAAATAAAAGGTTCCAACGATACAAGAAGCGGATTCGGTGACGGACTGCTGGAAGCGGGAAAAAGAAATCCAAAAGTGGTTGGAC
>JANOVT010000041.1:0-14401 GCA_031417525.1 Flavobacteriales bacterium
GTCGCTCAACTTAGGCATACGTACTATCTCGGCCATTGTAATTTTTTGATCTATAGGGTTTGAAAGAAAATTAATCTTTAACGTAAGGGTAATCCTCTTGTGTGTATACGTCTTTGTAGAGTTCTTCGGCTTCAGGCAATGGTGATTCCTCCGCGAATTTTACCGAGTCTTCAACCACTTGTTTGATTTCTGCTTCTACGTTTTCAATTTCCTCTTCGCTCAGCCATTTATTGTCGCGAATTTTTTTGAGGATATATTCAATCGGATCTTGCTCCTGATAAGAAGCAACTTCTTCTTTGGAGCGGTATTTCTGTGGATCACTCATCGAATGACCTTTGTAACGATACGTTTGAATATCGAGCAACGTTGGGCCATTACCACTTCTAGCGCGTTCTGCAGCTATTTCCATCGCTTCGCACACCGCTTCGGGTTTCATACCATCAACGGAAGCAGAAGGCATAAGGAAGGAAGATCCAAGAAGTGAAAGATCTGTGACATTAGAAGTTCGCTCAACAGACGTGCCCATGGCGTACTGATTATTTTCAATAACGAAAATGACTGGCAACTTCCACGTCATTGCCATATTGAAGGTCTCGTATAAGGCACCTTGTCTTGCAGCACCATCACCAAAAAAACATACAGTAACATTATCGTTGCCTTTGTATTTATCCGCAAAAGCAATACCTGCTCCCATGGGGATCTGTGCTCCTACGATACCGTGTCCACCGAAAAGATTGTGTTCTTTATCGAACATGTGCATGGAGCCACCTTTCCCTTTGGAAAGGCCGGTCTGTTTACCATACAATTCAGCCATCACTTGTTTGGGGTCTGAACCCATCACCAGAGGATGCGCATGATCTCTGTATGCGGTAATCACATTGTCAGTTGGACGGATTGCCTCCATCATACCGGAAAGCACAGCTTCCTGGCCAATGTACAAGTGACAGAATCCACCGAATTTTTGCTGGATGTATAAGTGACCGCACTTTTCTTCAAAGCGGCGCATGAGCAGCATTTCACGATACCAGCGTTTGTAAATGTCCGCTGTGAAGCGTGTATCATCCTGCACTGCTGATTTTTGTGCTGCTGATTTATTCATAGCTATTTCTGTTGACATGTTGCAAAAATGTAGATGGCAAATATAGTCAGCAGGATAGTACGAGAGTTCAGAGTTCGAAGTTCATTGTTCAGAGTTTCGCGAAGCGAATTTTAAGTCGAATCGGCTTCTTTTTATGTTAACTGATTTTCAATTCGGATGCTTGTTGCAGAAATCACATGCACAAACGCGAGGTGAAATCGCGGACTTATCCTGTATTGGTTGGAGCGGGATGAACTATGCTTAAAACCTCACTCGCGCAACTATAAACTACAAACATTGAACTAAGAACTTTATGAAAACTGTCTGAGAAAGCGAACATCATTTTCGAAGAACATCCGGAGATCATCAACCTGATATCGGAGCATGGTGATGCGTTCGATACCCATACCGAATGCAAAACCACTGTATTTCGTTGGGTCGATTCCGCTTGCGCTCAATACGGCCGGGTCAACCATTCCGCATCCCATGATTTCCAGCCAGCCGGTTCCTTTTGTAATTCGATGATCAGCCGCTGAGTTAAGTCCCCAATAAACATCCATTTCTGCGCTTGGTTCGGTAAATGGAAAGTAAGAGGGACGCAAACGAATTTTCGCTTTTCCAAAAAACTCTTGTGTGAAATAGGAGAGTGTTTGTTTCATGTCTGCGAAGGAAACGCCCTCATCAATGTACAAACCTTCGATCTGGTGAAACTGGCAATGGGCGCGCGCACTTACAGCTTCATTTCGATAAACACGACCAGGCATGACGATGCGAATGGGAGGCTTTTGAGTTTCCATTGCCCTCACCTGAACGCTGCTTGTGTGTGTCCTCAACACCATTTCTTTTTTGCCTTCTGCATCACCTTTTTCAATGAAAAAAGTGTCTTGCATATCGCGAGCAGGATGTTCAGGTGGAAAGTTCAGTCCGGAAAACACATGCCAGTCATCTTCGATTTCCGGACCATCTGCCACAGTGAATCCAATTCGTGAAAATATATCGAGAATTTCTCCACGGACAATTGACAAAGGATGCCTTGAACCTAATGGAATGACACCGGATGGTCTTGTCAGGTCGCTTTTTTCAACGTCTTTGTGAGTGCCAGAATTTGTTTTCTGAAGGTCATCAAGTTTTGTCTGGACAGCAGTTTTTAATTTGTTCAACTCCTGACCAAGAACCCTTTTTTGCTCGTTCGAAACAGTTTTGAATTCTTCAAAAAGGTCGTTCAGCAGTCCTTTCCGACCGAGATATTTGATACGAAAATTCTCAACTTCCTGACTTGTTTCTGTCATGAATGCTTCGACATCCGCTATGTATTGATTGATTTTTTCCTGCATCACGCATTCGATTATTTATGCGATTTCTGAATCACTTCCATATTCATGATGACATCTTGCAAAGGACGATCGCCTCGCGCTGTTGGTTGCGATGCGATGCTATCGACAATAGAAAGACCTTCGATAATTTCACCAAACACGGTGTAATTCATATCGAGCTGAGCAGTACCACCTTGAGTTTTATAGATTTGTTTCTGTTCGTCGGTGTATTTGAAACCGGGCATCACAGATCCGATGGTTACTTCAAGTTGTCCAAGCTGCATTTCGTTCCACAATTGTCCCTGTACGATATAGAACTGACTACCGCTTGATTCTTTTTTAGGATTGACCTGATCACCCTGACGAGCAGCAGCGAGTGCTCCTTTTTTGTGGATCAGGTTTGGTCGAAACTCGGCAGGAGTCGTATAACCAGGTCCGCCGTTACCCAACATTTGAGACATTGCAGCTCCTCGGCTGCCGGGATCTCCGCCTTGTATCATGAAATTTCGGATGCAACGATGAAAAATCAATCCATCGTAGAATTTCTGTTCTGCCAGTTTGAGGAAATTATCTCTGTGTAATGGTGTTTCGTTGTAAAGAGCCACGGTCATGTCACCGAATTTTGTTTTGATTTTGACTTTAGCTAGATCGGGCATTGCTCCAGTTCCCGGTTTTTCCGATGGCTTTTCTTCAATCACTGCGGGAGCGGCCGGTGCGGCAGGTGTTGCCGATGTGTTTTGAGGAACGTCTTTTTTGCTTTTACATCCGGATGCATTGCAAAACAGGAGTGTAAATAAGCAACCAAGAAGAAGAAAATGAAGTCTTTTCATAGAGAACAGAATTTTAATTTGAAGCGCAAATTTAGTCTGCGATGAGCACGGATAACTCCGAAATGAAGCAGCGGATCTCAGTGATGGGAATTGATTTTCAACAAAGCGTTCTGCATACTCCATTTTTTTGATTCGTGAGAATGAGAAAAATTGACTTTCTTTGTTTCGTTAATTTTAAAAGAATCCATGAAAAGTATACAGTTATTAAAAGTATTTGGTACCCTCCTGGTGGTTTGTTTGCTTTTTGCAATCAACAGTTGTAAAAAGGACAAACAAACAATTGCAACAATTACTGTTGTCAATGAGCAGGGTGCAGCGGTTCCTGGAGCGTCTGTTCGTTTGTTCGCTGTTTCATCAGAGACCCCCCCGCCACCAAATGTTCCTCGTTTTGACACCACACAAGTGACCAATGGCACAGGCAAGGTGAGTTTTGATTTCAGTGAGTTTTACAAAAAAGGTCAGGCCGGTTTTGCCGTGTTGGATGTAGAAGCTAAAAAAGGTGCTGATAGCGGCGTAGGCATCATCAAGATTGAAGAAGAGAAGACAACAGAAGAGACCATTACTATTGAGTAATTTTGAATGAGGCATAAATGCAAACCCCGGAGATCCGGGGTTTTTTTATGCTTCAAAACAGCCGCAGTTTGTACGGTTCAATGTGTGATAAAAAGAGTCGGGATGACACGACTCGAACGTGCGACCTCACGCCCCCCAGACGTGAACTCTACCAACTGAGCTACATCCCGAAATGAAATAGCGGCTGCGAAAATAATCTGAGGTTTCAATGTTGCAATTCTTTGGTCGGCAAATAGCAGGAAAGATTGAGTGTGAGTGTGAGTGTGAGATTTGAGAAAGGGCCCTCAAAACTCACACTCACACTCACTCTCACAAGTTGAAAAATGCTGGCCCTACGCCAAATCTGGCTCATTCGCTCTCCCGGAAAGAAAAAGGGCCGATTCTTCTGAATCGACCCTTCATTCCAAAAGTATTTAAGGCAGGTTAATTTTTTGTCGAGTTGTCTTTGGGCGGAATCACATTGGTAGAATGACCACCAAGATCAAAAGTGATTGGCATGATATAGTTGGAATCAACTGGCATTCCGTTTTTAGCAGCTGGAGTCCATGTTGGCAGAGATGAAACGAATCGGAGAGCTTCTTCATCGAGGAGATAATGAACGCCATCAGAAACTTGTGGCCTGCTCACTTCGCCGGTAGCATCAATTGTAAAAGTCACATAGACCGTTCCTTCGATTTTGCGCTCACGAGCTTCAACAGGATAATTTAAGCTATCATTTACCATTGCTTGCAGGGCAGACATACCGCCCGGGAATTTTGCAGGTTTTGAAGTACGGTTGTTTGGTTTGAAATCTTCATCCGGGTAATATCGGTCTGGTTTTGCAACACCTTCGAAATTCCATCTTTTCCAGACACCTACTTTGTAGCCATTTTTAAATCTACCTTGAGATTCTTTAAAGCCGTTGGCATAGTAATAAATGAAGTCACCATCCGGGATTTCTAATTTTGCGTCTTTGTAAGAACCGGTCATAAACTGTTCACCTGTGATAAATTTCACGGACATATGATAAATGCTGTCAGGAGAAATAGTGACGTCACGGCTGAATCGTGCTTTTTCAGCGAGAGTTGTCGGGCGGTGCTGTGAATCTAGTAATTCACCAGTTATTTGCGCTATTCCATGAAAGGATAGCATCATAATAAAAGAAGAACAACACAGTTGTAGAATTCGTATCATCGTAAAATGTCGCTAGGTTTTTTTAGGCGACGCTAAAATAGCTAAACTTTAGACGCACACAACATCAATGGTTGTCCTAATATTACAAAGATTTTTACGAAATTTGGATTCCCTACATGGACTACGTATTTGAAAAAGCTTGGAATGAAACAGTTAGCCGTATTTCGGCCACTTTTGGTGAAAAACTGGAATATGGAGCAATTCTGTTCCTTATCGGAGTTCAGGAATTGAACAAAGACTTTCAGACCTTTAAAAAAGATCAGAAAGTGGAGCTGATGCACGTGGGTGTTTGTTCGCTTCTGGTTCCTTATGGTTATTATAAATTCATCGGTCGCGACGAAGAGGGATGGCCCCATTTTGAAAGAACAACGAATCTGCCGGCACTTAAACCCGAAGAACAGGAATTGTTGGTGAAGAAAGCGATTGTCAATTATTTTGCTGTGAAGTGATGTAAGCCACTTGAGTTTTTGATTCGTGATGAGATGAAAGCTGTCACATTAGTTAATTGTTTTAGCAGTCATAAACCGAATTTCAATTGTTAGGCCACCTTTCAAGCCATCTATAAGTTGGGAAGGTACCCGCACTTCATGCGCTAAGTATGGTTCTATCCAATTAAAGGAACAACTACACTCCTTTGAGCGAAAGGAATCACTTGGTTCGTTCTTTCTGTCATAGATAATAAATAGTAATTCTATGTCACAAAGTTTCAGCGCTGTATTGTTTTTGATCGAGTATAAATTTAGAAAAATTTCATCAGCTACATTCGAAGAATTGAGTTTGTTAATTTCCTCAATATTGACCGCTTCACCATCTTTGATATTGATAAAGCCTTTGGCAGTTTTCGAATGAAAGTGGTACTCAAAGTTTTTAAAATGCAAGGGATTCAACCACTCAGTTTTTTCTTCAGGCTTTGAAGAATGTTTAAGTTCAGTTAAGGAAGCAGGCAAATTTGATAATTGCGACTTTAGGTTGGATAGATACTTAATTGGTATTACAAAGTTTAAATTTTGACCTTGCGAATAACTCGCAAAAGCAATACCAATGACTTTTGAGTTTTTACCTACGACAGGACCTCCGCTACTGCCGGGAGAAATTGGGTCTGAAATTTGAATTCTTTCACATTCGTCAAAATTCCTGTGACCGCTCACTAATCCATTCGAAAATGTGCCATCAAGCCCTTTTGGATTGCCCATGACGAATACTTCGGATCCGATTTCTGGAAGTATAGGTTCTGCATCTAGAAGTGGTTCAGTTTTTAAATCAGGGAATTTTAATAGAATGAGATCATTCATTTCATCCTTCGCAAGCCACCCCAAGCATTCAATTTCAATTGTTGATTTGTTTAAAGTTATTGCACATGAGTTTGCTCTGTCCAGCACATGCAGATTAGTAGCAATTACATTCTTAGAAGTCACAAACCCAGATCCAAGAGCAACTATTTGATGGTTTGAATCAAACGTAGTGATGGATACTGTGCCTGTAGTAATGGTTTTGGCAATTTGAACAGGCGTTACTTGACCTGCCATCAAATTCCAAAATAGGATCAACAAAAGAAAAATTAGTTTAGATTTCATCTTTTTCATTTGCTACAAACTAAACTTATTACTTAGACTTATGTTAATTGAAATGCTTCAATTCACGATACGGAAGATGCCGTATTTTCTTGCTTGCTCATCGTTTTCAGAAAACGTTCCACCGACTCCAATTCTTCAGACTTCAAACGTGCGAGCTTATTTTGAATAGATTTTAGCATGCTTCCTTTTTTCATTTTAGTTTGATTGAGCGAAACATTTATTTTACCAGCATACAACTCCTCGATGGGAAAAATTAAATCCCAATCAGAGCCCCATACTATGTTATTTGATTCAATTCTAAATTCTTTAAAATATTTCTCTTTTTTGTATTTGGCATAATCTCCGGTCGCGTACAATCTCAGGACAGGAGCGAAGTTTATTTCCCTTGTATTTTGGTCATCAAACGTAATTTTCAATTTGAAATCACCTAAGTATTCGGCTTTATTGACTGTGATTATTTTCATCTTATTCTTTTCGTTACTCGTTCAAAAATAGGCTTTTTTCTCTGGATAATTGACTGCTCGAATTTTGAACAAATGTCAAAGGCGTGTTTGAGAATGAAGGTCTCTATTTCCTTTTTTTCATGACCCTTCAAAGGTTTTCTCCCTTCGACTTCTTTCCAACTTAATTTTTTACCGTCTAGTCCAAATATTTCGAGCATATCAAGATCAGATTTTTTAAGGGTAACTTTTAGAATGGCTTTCGATTCTCGTTCCTGATAACTGACATGAATATGCACAGGCTCGTGTTCATTGGAATAGACAAATAAAGTATACCCCAGATATTCATAGAGTTTCGGCATGATTGGATTTTCAGAGTTACACCCTCACATTCTCTTCTTCCTCTTTTAATTGCATGATCTGACCAAGAGCATCAGGTACCACATCGCTGCAAATCGTAACGAATGAACCTGAAGGTGCATTGCGGATAGCGTATTCGATGGCTTCGGTTTCTTTTCTGAAGATGGTGAGTTTTTTATCGGCACTTACTTCGTGAATGCCCTGCGTCATTAAATCGATGATGGCTTCTTCTGTTCTGCCGCGCAGGTTTTTATCCTGACGAATAACGATCTCATCAAACATGCCTGCCGCCACGCGACCGAGGTTGATGATGTCTTCATCACGGCGGTCGCCCACTCCTGCGATGACGCCAATTTTCGGAGTCGCATCTACTTTCGATAAGAAGTCGCTGATAGCAAGGAAGCCATGCGTGTTGTGCGCATAATCCACCATCACTGTGAAGTTTTTGAAATGGAACATATTCATTCTTCCTGGAGTTTGAGCTGGAGAAGGAATGAAAGTCTGCAGTGCACTTCGCATATCTTCAATATCGAATCCACGAACAAAACCGGCGAGCAGACAAGGCAAAACATTCGATATGTTGAACGTCGCCCGACCGCCGTAAGTCAATGGAATATTGGCGGCACGATCTACTCTGATTTTCCAGGTTCCTTTACAAATGGTAACAAATCCATTTTCATAAATGGCAGCCAATCCTCCTTCCGTGATATGTTTTTGAATCACCGGATTTTTTTCGTCTAAAGAGAAATATGCCACTTTGCACTCTAGACCTTTTGCCATACCCAACGTGTATTCATTGTCGGCGTTGAGAATTGCGTAACCAGATGGCATGGTGCTTTCTACGACAACACTTTTTACGCGAGCAAGTTGTTCGAGTGTATCAATATCTCCAAGTCCAAGATGATCTTCAGCAACGTTGGTGCAGATGGAAATATCACATCGATGAAAGCCAAGGCCGGCGCGGAGAATACCACCACGTGCACATTCGAGTACAGCGAAATCGACAGCAGGGTCTTTCAATACAAATTCTGCACTGATCGGTCCGGTGCAATCACCGCGCATCATCAATTGATTTTGAATATAAACACCGTCCGTTGTTGTATAACCAACCTTATGTCCCATTGTTTTTACAATGTGCGCCATCAAACGGGTAGTTGTTGTCTTACCATTCGTGCCGGAAACAGCGATGATTGGAATGCGGGCGCTGGTGCCAGGAGGATAGAGCATATCAATCACAGGTTCTGCAACATTGCGTGGTAGACCTTCTGTAGGTTCAATGTGCATCCGAAAACCAGGAGCAGCATTTACTTCCAGAATAGCTCCGCCATTTTCTTTCACCGGAGTACTCAGATCATCGGCCATGATGTCAATTCCGCAGATGTCGAGTCCGATGATGCGTGCGATGCGTTCGCACATAAAAACATTGTCAGGGTGCACTAGCTCGGTGACATCAGTTGCTGTTCCGCCAGTGCTCAAGTTTGCTGTTGGCTTGAGAAAAACTTCACGGTCTTTGTCAATGACAGAGTCAAGAGCAAGTCCTTCTCTGTTGAGCATTTCCATCAAAAAATCGTCGACGGTAATTTGAGTCAACACTTTTTCATGGCCGTAACCTCTTCTTGGATCTTCATTCGTTTTATTAATGAGTTGTTGAATGGTGCTTTTTCCATCGCCTTTGACAGCGGCTGGTTTGCGAATGGCTGCAGCCACAAACTTGTAATTGATAACGAGTACGCGGTGATCTTTTCCGGTAATAAATTTCTCAACGATTACGCCTCGTCCATATTTTTTTGCAGCGTGAAGTCCAAGCACTGCACCTTCCCAATCACGAATATTGGTCGTAGCGCCTTTTCCATGATTTCCATCGACAGGTTTTGTAACGATAGGATAGTTTACGGAATCAATCGCGTCTTTTAAGCCTTCTTCAGTATAAACGATGCGGCCTTTTGGTACTGGAATTTCCGCAGCACCCAACAAGTTTTTTGTTTCCTCTTTATCACAAGCTATATCTACTGCGATGCTTCCGGTTGTGCTTGCGATGGTAGCACGAATGCGTCGCTGATTCACACCATATCCCAATTGAACGAGAGAGTGTCTGTTGAGACGGATGTAGGGAATGCCTCGTGCAACGGCTTCATCCACGATACATCCGGTAGAAGGACCGAGGCGTTCATCTTCACGAATTTCTCTGAGCTTTTGAATATCATCCTGCAAATCATATTCTTTGCCTTCAATGAGAGCTTCTGCAATTCGCACGGAAGCACGGGCAGCAAATTGACCCGCTTTTTCTTCCATGTAGCTGAATACAACATTGTAGACACCAGGTTTGGAAGTCTCACGGGTTCTGCCGAATCCGCACATCATTCCTGCGAGTGTTTGCAATTCGAGTGCGATGTGTTCAATCACATGCCCCATCCACGTGCCTTCTTCCACACGGGAGAAGAATCCACCAGGTTCACCGACTGAGCATCGATGACCATACATGCTGGGAAACATTTTTTCGAGTCTTTCACGGAAGCCATCAATTTTATTGGTTGGCTTTTGCTCCATGTCTTCCAGATCGAGGCGCATCTGAATGAGTTTGTGTCTGCGAATGCTCCAATAGTTGGGGCCCTTCATCACTTTAATGTCGAGAATTCTCATAAGAAGTAAGTTATTTAATCGTCGGTTGAACGAATTTTAGTTCATGTCTAAAGCCTGATATCAGGCGTTAATTTGGTTTTGTGGCGAATATGGTGGAAAAAATGTTCAATTTGGAACAAAAGAGATAGTTTCATTCGTTCATGTCCGAATATTTTTGCCGGCACAACCAAAATAGGATCACCATTGGAAATTCCAAAAGGCAAACTCATCTCAATCGGAGGAGCAGAAGATAAAGGCACGGAGAACGAGGGCCATTATACTCAACAAAACAATCTCAATTTTTTTGAACTTGGTATTCTCAAACGTGTGGTGCACGTGATGGGTGGTGTCCATGTGCGAATTGAAGTGATCACTACTGCAAGCAGCATTCCTGTGGAAGTAGGTGAAAATTATGAAACGGCTTTTGGAAAAATCGGATGTACCAACGTTGGTGTGATGAACATTCGCAACAGAGAAGATGCTCGCAAACAAGAATTTGTTGATCGCATAAAAGTATGCGATGGCGTGATGTTCAGCGGAGGCGACCAATTGCGTCTCACTACCATTTTTGGTGGAACGGAATTCCTGGATGTTCTTCACGAACGATATCATGAAGGACTTGTGATTGCCGGCACTTCCGCAGGAGCTATGGCCATGAGTAATACCATGATCTACCAGGGAAAAAGCGATCTCGCACATTTGAAGGGCGAAGTGAAAATCACGACAGGTCTTGCCTTTATCAATAACGTCATCATCGATTCACACTTTGACAAACGCGGAAGATTCAATCGTCTTGCGCAAGCAGTGGCGAGTAATCCGTCGTGCACCGGTATTGGTTTGGGCGAAGACACCGGAGTGATTGTGACCAATGGTAATCACATGGAAGTTATCGGAAGCGGTGCGGTTGTCGTGATTGATGGAAAAGATATTCATCACAGCAATATCACCGACGTTGGCATCGGAACACCGATTTCAGTAGAAAATCTGCGAGTGAATATTTTGGTGCATGGCAACTCTTATCTCGTGAAAGAAAGGCAATTTGTGCCCGGAGTAGGTGTTGCACAGGAAGAAGAATAAGTTCTGTCGTGCCTCGAAATAAATTGATTTAGTCTTTGTAAATCTGCACGACTGCTTCTTCGTTTTGTTTTTTCCAACCTCGATACATACCGGAAGAGTTGAAAGGCAGACAAATGTTCCCGGAAGGATCTATTGCTATCAGACCACCCCCACCTCCAATTTTTACAAGCTTTTCATAGACGACCAACTGACAAGCTTCTTCCAAACTCATTCCTTTGTATTCCATTAAACAGGAAATGTCATGAGCAACCACGCTGCGGATAAAAAATTCGCCATGGCCGGTGCAAGAGATGGCACACGTTTCATTGTTTGCATAAGTACCTGCACCTATGATCGGCGAATCGCCAATGCGCCCCCAGCGTTTGTTCGTCATACCACCTGTAGAAGTTGCTGCTGCGAGATTGCCGGCTTGATCAATAGCGACTGCACCCACAGTGCCGAATTTTTTTTCATCGGCATGATCAAGACTTACTTTGTCATCGATCAATGCCTGTTGCCATTGCTTGTAGCGAAAGTCATCATGGAAATATTCTTCCGGTTGAAAAGGAAGTTGGATGGAGCGTGCAAATGCTTCAGCACCCTCACGGCATAAAAGCACGTGTTCACTTTTTTCCATAATCGCACGCGCAAGTGCAACTGGATTTTGTACACCGGTCACACCGGCTGTTGCACCAGCAGCAAGCGTATCTCCGCGCATGATGGCCGCATCCATTTCATGTGTTCCGTCATGTGTGAAAACACTGCCTTTTCCTGCATTAAAGAGTGGGCAGTTTTCAAGAGAAATGACAGCAGTTTCCACAGCATCAAGTGATGATCCACCAGCGAGTAGAATTTTTTCACCGGAAGAAATTGCGTCGTGCAATGCACTGCGGTATGCAGCTTCTTTATCCGCAGTCATCTTATTTCGGTCGATTGTTCCCGCTCCACCGTGTATTGCTATGGCAAATTTTAGTTTCATCTTCCTGCCGGGTTTTTATATCCGGTATTTAATTTATCAATTGTTCCCTGAAGTCTTGCTTTGCGCGTTTCATCGCGCCTGGCGGTGATGATCCACTCCACATATTCACGTTTATGACTGAATGCGAGCGCGGCAAAGATCGACTTTGCTTTTTTGTTTTTATTCAGAATTTTTTGAAGATCATCCGGCAATGTGATGTTTTTTGTTTTTGAATTTGCATACTCAAAAATTTCCCTGGTCACTTTCTTTTGCTCTCGTTTGAAATCAGCTTCGTTTTTTTTTCGGATACAGAAAACCGACCAGGTATCATCAAAGGAAATGAATGAGACAAAACAAATATCCGGAATAGCCTTAATAGAATCCCAGCCTTTATCGCGGCTCAAATCCGTTTGAATTCCACTTGTTCCTTTCGGATAGCCAATCCAGATAATGCTGGTTTCACTCAAAGCGGCCAGTACATCGTGTAGTGATTTTTCTAGTTCAACTTTGGTTTTTACAAACCAAAAAATGACATCATTTTTAGATGAAAATGATTTCGAAATTTTTGTTCCGGGTGGCAAAGGAAACATTGCGTCATCAAATCCTTCCGGTTCACTGACAAGCCCGACTGACAGATTCTCTCCAATTCTTAGTTTTTTATGAAGTGCTGAATTCATCCGGTCAAAGGAAAGGAGAAAGAGGCAAAGGGCCAAAGAGCCAATGAGCGAATGAGTGAACAAGGGAAGTGGAATCTTAAGGTGTTTTCTACACACGAAATCGCTCGCGAATCCCTCTTTGGCTCTTTGGCTGTTTCCCATTCCGACCCTTTACTATTGTCAGAAAAAAAAAACTTCAGACGTGCCCTATGAAATTAACTTGCGGCCATTAGTTTTATTAAGTATGAAAATCAGTTATCAGTGGCTACGCGATTATATACACACCTCTTATGATGTGCAAGAAATTTCGAATGTTTTGACTTCAATCGGACTCGAAGTGGAAGCAGTCGAAAAAGTGGAAGCAGTTCCGGGTGGACTAAAAGGTGTGGTCATCGGCCAGGTAATGACCTGCGAAAAACATCCGGATGCAGATCGTTTGCGCATTACCACGGTCAATCTTGGCGAAGGTGAACCCGTACAAATTGTATGTGGCGCGCCCAATGTTGCGACAGGACAAAAAGTGTTGGTTGCAACCATTGGAACAAAACTTTTTCCGCTGGAAGGCGAATCATTTGTCATCAAGAAAGGAAAAATCCGTGGCCAGGATTCGATGGGAATGATTTGTGCTGAAGATGAACTTGGTCTGGGTAAAAGCCATGATGGTATCATGGTGTTGGATGAGAGTGCTATTCCGGGAACTGATGCAGCGAAATATTTAAACCTTTCTGAAGACCATTGTATTGAAATAGGTCTCACACCAAATCGAACTGATGCATTCTCTCATTTTGGTGTGGCGCGTGATCTCTATGTAGGCATCAGGAATATGGAGGGCATTCGCAAGGATGAACCTGTCTTGAAGTTGCCGGTGTTAAAAGAACTGACAAAAAAATCAGAGAAAAATTCTATTAAAGTAAGCGTGCTTGATTCTGAGGCATGTCCACGTTATTGTGGAATGACTATTTCAAACATAAAAGTAGAAACGTCACCAGAATGGTTGCGCAAAAAACTTGCAGTCATCGGTGTGCGTTCTATAAACAACATTGTCGACATCACGAATTTTGTTCAGCATGAAATTGGTCAGCCACTGCATGCATTTGATTCTTCAAAAATTGAAGGCAATGAAGTGATCGTAAGAAAAGCGACTGATGGTGAAAAATTCCTCACACTGGAAGGAACAGAACGTTCGCTTTCGGTTAATGACCTGATGATTTGTGATGCTGTAAAACCGATGTGTATTGCGGGAGTTTTTGGCGGATTGAATAGTGGTGTTTCTGAACAAACAACTTCCATTTTTCTCGAGAGTGCTTTTTTCCATCCGGTGAGTGTAAGGAAAACAGCCAAACGACATGGCTTGCACACAGATGCTAGTTTTCGGTTCGAACGTGGTTGCGATCCGTCGATGACGCTATGGACATTACAGCGTGCCGCGCAGCTCATCTGTGAAATCGCAGGCGGAGAAATTATTGTTGAAGTCACTGACATCTATCCTGTGGTGATACAACCTTTTAAAGTTGATTTCGATTGGAGTCGTGCAGAAGCATTGGCAGGAAAAAAAATTGGTAAAGAGAAAATCAAAAACATTCTCTCAGATCTTCAAATTGAAGTGATGGAAGAAGATGAGGTTGGGTTAAAATTATCCGTTCCGCTTTATCGCAATGATGTGCAAAGAGAAGCAGACATCGTGGAAGAAATTTTACGTATTTATGGATATGACAACATAGATGCGCCCAAAGGAATGAAGACTTCCATTTCATTTTCTCCTAAGCCAGAT
>JANOVT010000042.1:0-5825 GCA_031417525.1 Flavobacteriales bacterium
ATATCGGCTCCTTTTGGTACAGATCACTTGATAATGCTTGCGACCAACGAGCCGATTATCAATCCTCGAATGATCGAACAAAGTGGAGTGGCAACCAGAAGTGCCCAAACCGCAGGAATGGATGAGTTGATTTCCAATATGAATTCCAACTCAAGGGCACCGGTCACAAAAAGCGCAGTTGGCAAGTATTATCTGGATCGAATTAGTTTGACGAGTCATGAGAAGAGGTGAAACGCAAAAATATTTTTTAGATTAGCACTTATGAAAAGAGCTGCACTCGTGTTCATTTTTATTCATGTGATTTCTGCCACATATTATTCTCAGACTTCAAAAGGGTGGGATGTTTCTGCAACCACAACATCCAATATGACGGCAGGAAATACTTATGCACTCATTATCGGCGTTTCGAAATATAAAAATCTGACATCGCAATTGAAGTACGCAGATAAGGATGCAAGTGTATTTTACAATTATCTCATCACATCTGGTGTTGCTCCGCAAAATGTTCATTTATTGCTCAATGAAAATGCATTGAAAGGGAACATTTGGGCTGAAGTGGAATACCTACTTGACGTTGCGAAACGTGGCGATAAAGTGTATGTGTACTTCAGTGGTCATGGTGATGTGGAACACAAAACGATCGGACACAAAGCATATCTGTTGCCGTATGATTCGGAAACGCATGGATATGTGAGTTGTGCAGTTGGAATTCCTGATCTGAAAGATTATTTCGCTACATTATCTGCTTCGGGTATTCAGTTAATTTTTATCGGTGATGCTTGTCGGGTAGGAAATCTGTCAGGTGGGATGGAAGGAATCAGCACAACGGCTTCTATTCTTAAGGAGCAATGGACAGATGAAATTAAAATACTTTCATGCCAACCAGGACAGCTTTCGCAGGAAAGCAAACAATGGGGAGATGGCCGAGGATTATTTTCATTTGAACTCATAAATGGACTATGTGGTAAAGCTGATAGAAACAGGAACAATGAAATCACTTTGCGTGAGCTGGAATTATATCTTTTGGAAAAGGTGCCTGAGGCTGCTGATCCTAATCAACAGGATCCGATTGTAGAAACTAAAACGAAGGATTACGTGATATCTTATCTAAATCCTGCGATTTCGATGCTTGCTGCAGAACAACCTTCCAATCTGCTCGCCACCATTGACCTAAAAGGCTCTGAGGATTTGTTGCTGGAGAATGTCGATCGGGCTGTTAGAGATGATTACCATCACTTTCAGGATTGTATGGATAGCGCAAACTATGTGAGAATGGAAGGCGCAGAATGGCGGACTATTTATAGCAGTAATGATACAAAAACGCAACTATTGCCTTCTGCTCTTTATTACTATCATCGAATTCCTCAGAATGAGACAAATGAGATGCTTCTTGCTTTTATGAAAAGGAATTTGTCTGCAGAATTGATGAACCACCTTCAATCGTTCATGCAGAATGCAGACAAGTTACAGGAACCCATTACGCCTGAAGCTGGACAGGACTTTACCAAATCGTTGGTCGTTTCTATGGTGGACAGGCAAACACTTGTTTCTGCTGAGGCTGATGCATTGAAACAATTGATAGGTCAAGAAAAGTTGAAAAAATTGGGATTTTACTCTAAGGGCATTTTACTTGAGTCTATTAATCCGAAAAATTTTCGGGATAAGGAAAAACTCAATGAGATGAACGCGTTGCTCGACAGTGCACTTTATTATGAACCCGAATTACCGGAGTTGAATTTTATGAAAGGTGCCTACCTCGCAAGCATGAATCAAATAGAAGCTTCTAAAAAGTATTTTCATCAGGAAATAAGGTTGAATCCACTTTATGGATATTCCTATGGCCAACTAGGTGCTGTCTATTTCAAGGAAAATAAACTGGACTCGATGTATCAGTTGTTCCGTGATTACATCAATGAGGCGAAGAAGTTGCCTCCATCTCCGAATCGGGAAATGCAGGAATTCAATTCGTTGTACTTTGTAACTTCAAGATTGATCTCGTTTGCACTGAAGGATTCAGCGCAGCAATATTATCTCGAATTGGTGAAAACACATTTGCCGGATATGGAAGCGGATCGTGCTACTGGGTTGAATTTTTTCATTAGTTACTATGGCTCCTATTTTGGTTTCTGTGATGAGGCGATAAAATATTATGACGCAGCTACTGCAAACGGTGCTTATGACGGATCTGCTATGGTTGGTATAGCTATTTGTCTTGCTAAATCTAATGAATTTGAAAAGGCAAGAAATTATCTGGAATTGATTGAGAAACAGGATCAGCCTACATACTATGATATAGCCTGTGTTTATTCGGTGATGCACGACGAAAAGAAGGCTTCAAAACATTTTGAAACTTTCCTTTCAACTCAAAAGGCAATGGTTCCTTTCAAACATATTATGTCAGATCCGGATATTGAATTCTTTCGTACCACCAAACAATTCAATGCTTTGATGAAGAAGCATTTTCCTGCCGAGTATAAATCTGAGTAGCAGAAGGCGATAAAGGTCTGATCTATTGATCTTTGACTAAATCGAGCGCTTCCAGTGGTTATTTCCATGGAGAAGGAATCGTGTAAATAAATCCAATTTGAATGTAAAACCGGTTACGTAAGTCCATCCCTTCTTTGCAACGTAATATCTTGTTACACCTGAGCCACCAGTTGTGGTTATCTAATAATCCTACAGTCATGAACACAAAAGAAATGCTCGGCAATTGGCATGAAGCAAAAGGAAAACTCAAACAGAAGTTTGCGAACCTGACCGATGACGATTTGCTTTTTGCAGAAGGAAAGAAGGATGAAATGTTGGGCAGGCTTGAAATCAAATTGGGTAAAACGAAGGAAGAGTTGAGGACGATCATCGGTGAGTTGTAATGTTCATTTGGATGAAATTTTGATTTCAGATATACTGCTAAGAGCCTCAATGAAAGACGCTCAGCCAGATAATCTTTTCCAGGGGAGTCAGAACCAGATCGGTCGGTGGAATAAGTGTAGTTAGCAACATAGGTCTGTTTTAGTCTGATTGGTTCAAAAATCCTGGAATGATAGATACGTAACGTAAAGGATTGTCAGGTATTTAAATAAGAAATAAATGGATGTAGATATTCATTGAAGGTGCTTTGCGGTCAGACAATAGAGTTTACTCAATTGTTGCAAGCATGGGCGGATTCATCCGCCCATTTTGTTTTTATAGGTTGTTTGTATTTATTCCAAATCGATGCATCATTTTTTGTTTTTGATTCTTGACCATAGTGAAGTGCACCTATGATGATAGCAGCGCATGTATTTTAGAAAGTATACCCCTTATCAGTTGACTCAATACGGTGAGGTTTTAATCTACGGCTATTGCTAAGAAAATCCTCTGGCCAAGTCCTTCACGTGAATTGTAAAGACGAATTTTCTTAAATGGGTTAGTTGGGAATAATGTAATTCAAAAGACAAATGGTGTAACTGGCATGAACAGGTTATGAAAGTTCTTTACACTGTTAAAAAGACAACAATTATATGAAAAAATTAATTCAAAAAATCTACCTGAGCAGTGCGATGATTATTGCTTGTTCATTCACAGGAGAAGTCTCGGGACAGGACGGAGAATCGCGAAAATTCGGCGAACTTGGTTTTCGATTCATGCCGACATTCTCTTCGCTCCAACTTTCAAACTCTACTGGAGGTACCGTGAAAGGTGAAGTAACTTTAGGTTATGGTGTTGGAGGATTTGTGGGGTTTAATTTTACTGAGAATATTGGTGTGCAAGCAGAGGTCATATACAATTCGTATTCACAGAAGTACAGTGAAAATGATATTGACCATCGTATCAAATTGCAGTATCTGAACATCCCTCTGCTTTTGTCTTTGAATACAGGTAAATCTCAACCAATTAATTTCAATATTGTTGGTGGTCCGCAATTGGGGATCAGTGTAGGTGGCAGCATGGAAACGACACAAAATGATGCTGTCGTAAATGCGACTCCGGTATTTGCTGTGAAAAAGGGTGACTTTGGTTTAGCTTATGGCGCCGGCCTGGATTTCGGATTGAATCCTTCCCGCACATTCCGTCTTGGACTTGGATTCAGAGGCGTATATGGTTTGGTGGATATCAGTGATCAAAGTCGCTCTACAACCACTGCTTCATATTATGTTCTGGACAGAACACATATCAAAACGAATTCTGTGTATGTAGGATTCTCAATTCTCTTCTGATGAAAACACTCATGGATAATAAAGTCAGAATTCAAGCCAAACCAGCCTTGGCTCAAGGTTACACGAACAGTGAGCTTGTTTTTCTGATGAATCACATGAGTTGCGTCGAAGAAAACCTTTCACTTATTAAAGCTTTTCGTACTCTAACCAAAAATTAAATATAAAATCATGAACAAATTATTTGTTGTTTTGTTGCTAAGCATCGCAACCAATACACTAAAGACCTACGGACAGGAATTGACATCAGCTTCTGGAGAAAAGTTCAAAGGTTTAAATCTGGGTGTTGGCATTGGTGGCTACTCCGGATACTATGGGTACATTGGTCATTCGTTACCGGTGTTCAACATCAATTACGAGTTCGATGTGGCCAAAGATTTTACTCTTGCACCTTTTGTAAGTTTTTATTCATACTCAAAACGATATTACTGGAAGGGAAATGGCCCTTATCCATCGAGGTACTATGTGTATCGTGAGACAGTGATACCGATTGGATTGAAAGGAACATATTATTTCGACAATCTTCTCGACGCAGGTTCAAAATGGGATTTTTATCTCGCAGGCTCGTTGGGTTTTGCAATTGTGCGTACTGCCTGGGATAGCGATTACTATGGCGATGACAACTATTACAAACGTGGAAGCCCCTTGTTTTTGGATGGCCATATCGGAGCTGAATATCATTTCAATAACCGTATCGGTGCCTTCCTGGATCTGTCTTCTGGCGTTTCGACCATTGGTTTAGCTATACATTAATATTAAAAACTGTTCCGCTATATACGGAATACAAAAACAAACAATATGAAAAGAGTAACATTTTATTTCATGGCCATGATACTATTCATGTCCATCGCACCTGTTCAGTTGCAAGCTTCCATCGTTTCTGATTCAACGATAGTACAAACAGGTACTTTGACAGCTAGCACAGATGCACCCGTACCTGCGGAAGTGCAGGTACTTCTTGACCGGCTGGAAGAAATCAATGCAATGGACAAAGCAAATCTTTCGCGCGAAGAAAAAAGAGCGCTGAGAAAAGAAGTGAAGTCTACAGAGAAACAACTTCGTGATATTGGTGGTGGGGTATATATCTCTGCCGGTGCAATCATTTTGATTCTCATTTTGCTGATCATCTTCCTTTGATCATAGAACACATGAACTGCCTGAACTACTTTAAACAAACAAACTGAGCGCGGGGGCTGCTGAAAATCAAATTTTATGCAACCTCTCAATCAACTTCATAAAAACAAATAATACATACAACACATGGGTAATTTACTTTATTACGTAGCTGTTATTCTTATCATACTCTGGTTTATCGGATATCTGGGTTATGGCGCAGGCGGCATTATACACATACTTCTTGTTATCGCAGTAATTGCCGTCATCCTCCGGATAATTCAGGGTAAAAAGGTTGTCTAGTGCTCGTAACGACGAGTCTGACACTTTTAGTTTTAGTGGTTGTCTAATGGTGCATTTGGTTAGGATGCAAAGTGGAAACTCCGCACTTCAATGTGCGGAGTTTTTCTTTTCACTTGCCGCAATCAGTTTTGTTTCTCGCACTCGCTGCGGCAGTAATGATAATTGTGAATAATGATTGTCCGCAATCATACCTTAGCTGCGAAAAATTCACCGGTT
>JANOVT010000043.1:0-4027 GCA_031417525.1 Flavobacteriales bacterium
GCTCCGGGTGTTATCTATCGTCAACCGGTAAAGGAACCTCTTCAGACAGGTATCCGCGCTATCGACGCCATGATTCCAATCGGTCGTGGTCAGCGTGAGTTGATCATCGGTGACCGTCAGACAGGTAAAACAACTGTCGCTATTGATACAATTATCAACCAAAAGGAGTTTTATGATAAAGGCCAACCGGTATTCTGCATTTATGTAGCGATCGGTCAGAAAGGTTCTACTGTGGCAGCAACAGTAAAAACACTGGAAGAGAATGGTGCCATGCCTTACACTGTGATCGTTGCAGCTACTGCATCTGAGCCGGCTCCGCTGCAGTTCTACGCTCCGTTCGCTGGCTGCGCTATCGGAGAGTTTTTCCGCGATACCGGCCGTCCTGCATTGATCGTTTATGATGATCTTTCTAAACAGGCCGTTGCTTATCGCGAGGAGTCACTATTGCTTCGCCGCCCACCGGGACGTGAAGCTTATCCGGGTGACGTATTCTATCTCCACAGCCGTCTCCTCGAGCGTGCTGCGAAGGTGAACGAAACACAAAGTGTTGCTGAAAACATGAATGACCTTCCTGCTTCTCTGAAAGGACGCGTGAAAGGTGGTGGATCTTTGACGGCATTGCCAATCATCGAAACACAGGCTGGTGACGTTTATGCATACATTCCTACGAACGTGATCTCAATCACGGATGGACAGATCTTCCTTGAAACAAACCTCTTCAACGCCGGTGTGCGTCCTGCAATCAACGTAGGTATCAGCGTAAGCCGCGTGGGTGGATCTGCTCAGATCAAATCCATGAAGAAAGTTTCCGGTACATTGAAACTCGATCAGGCACAGTTCCGTGAATTGGAAGCCTTCTCGAAATTCGGTTCCGATCTCGATGACACTACAAAATTCGTATTGGATAAAGGTCGCCGCAATGTGGAGATTTTGAAACAAGGTCAAAACCAGCCGATGTCTGTTGACAAACAGGTGGCGATTTTGTACTGCGGTTCAAAAGGTCTGTTGTCAAAAGTTCCGGTGGATAGCGTGAAGAAATTCGAGCAGGATTTCCTCGCTTACCTGGAAGTAAATCACAAAGACACACTCAACGCTCTCGGCGCAGGAAACATTGATGATACTATCACTGGTGTTCTCGACAAAGTGGCGAAAGAAATGACAGCACGTTATAATTAATAGTAGGCAGGAGTAAGTATGCAGTAGGCAGTACGCGGTATCCCAAGACCAACTACCCAATACTCAATACCCGTTACCAGCTACCCAATACCAAAAATGGCTAACCTCAAAGAAATACGCATACGCATCACATCGGTGATGAGCACCATGCAGATTACTTCTGCCATGAAGATGGTGAGTGCTGCCAAATTGAAACGTGCACAGGATAAAATCACTCGCATGCGTCCGTATGCGGAGAAGATGAAAGACATTCTGAACAACGTCAGCGCGAGCCTCGATTCTTCAGAAGGTGTTTACAGTTCGCAGCGTGATGTAAAGAATGTGCTCGTGGTAGCGATCACTTCGAATCGTGGTCTTTGCGGTGGTTTTAACAACAACGTCATCAAAGAGATTCGTTTGTTGATGAAAGGTGAATTGGCCGGAAAGAATGTAAAAGTTCTTTCGCTTGGAAAAAAAGCCAGTGACTTCTTTAAGAAATCAGGTGAGAATACCACAGAAGGTTTTTCGGATACTCCCTATGCTATTTTCGATAAACTGGATTACGAAGGTGCTTCAATAATTGCAGAAGGTATCATGAAGCAATACGCTTCCGGGAAATACGACAAGGTCATTCTGGTGTACAACAAATTCAAAAATGCAGCATCGCAGATTTTGGTAGCTGAGCAATTTTTGCCGGTTGTTCCAACACAGATAGAAGGTTCTTCTGCACAAACAGATTACATCTTTGAACCTCAAAAGGAAGCAATTCTCGATGAATTGATTCCACGCACATTGAAGGTTCAACTCTTCAAAGCATTACTTGATTCAAATGCATCAGAACACGGAGCACGTATGACTGCTATGCACAAGGCGACAGATAACGCCGGTGAACTTGTAAAAGAATTAAAATTGACATACAACAAAGCGCGTCAGGCCTCTATCACCGGAGAAATCCTCGAGATCGTTGCCGGAGCGGAAGCGTTGAAAGGATAACACGAAATTTCATAAAATGAAAAGCCTCCAATTTCTGGAGGCTTTTTTTATGTTTACAAATTGATTGTTTCGGTTCGTTTACATTTGTCTTTTAGAATTATTGTTGTCCGATGATCAAGAACACATATCAAGAGAGAATATTAATTAAAAATTTCTGCGGTATTCAAGAGTTGGATATTGAATTAGGAGATATTAATATTTTTATTGGTAAACAGTCGTCTGGAAAAAGTGTATTAGTAAAACTTATCTATTATTTCCGGGAGGTCATTAAGGCAGAAATATTTGCAAATTCTCATGTGTATCGAATCGAAGTTCTTCGACAAGGTGATACGGCAGAAAATTGGTTAACTCAATTCGGGAAATATTTTCCAGTTGAATCGACTGGCCCATTCATGATAGAATATGAAAATGGAGTCACAAAAGTTAAAATTCAGCAGCGAAAAGGTGGTAAAAGGCCATTAATAAGTTATTCTAAGAATATCTTGGAAGCACAAGTAGCGTTTCGTAAGACACTACTGAATGAGACTAATTCTGATGCTGAGGCGGATTCACTTTTTAATGAGGTCGGAGTTCCATCAACTTATTTTTCCAAACGTTTAGGTAGTTATTTTTCTGATGGTTGTGTTTTTATACCTGCGGGTAGATCTTTTTTTGCGGTTCTCTCGGCGAATATCTTCTCATTTATTTCAACTGGTAATTCGCTTGATCCAATAATAACGGCATTTGGAAAGGAATATCAAAATGCAACAAATTGGTGGAACACTCTTTCTCGCCTTATGGGCTCAAAGGATGCTCACGCAGCCTTGAATAGGGAGACAAACAAAATACTTCAAAGTGAATATAGATATTCTCGGACAGGAGATTATCTAATTCACACTGACGGCAGGAGAGTTTCTTTGAATATGGCTTCGTCTGGACAACAAGAGCTAATGCCCTTATTGTTAGTTCTAAACAGTATTAGAAATGGGCATGTTAATAAAAACGTGGTTATTATCGAAGAACCTGAAGCGCATTTATTTCCGGAAGCGCAATCCGAAGTGATTGATTTGATTTGCGAGATTCATAATGCGTCTCCGATTGCAACTAAACTCTTTATTACGACGCATTCTCCGTATATCCTCACTGCCATAAATTCTTTAATACAAGCAGGTATTGTTAAGGAATCACTTCATTCGAACAAGAATAAGCTCAACAAATTATATAAAATAGTTAGTAAGGGAAGTATTATCCAATCTGATTCTGTCCGGGCGTTTAGTATGCAGGATGGAACAGCGGTCAGCATCTTGGATCCGGACACTGGCCTCATTGATGCTTCATACATAGATATGATTTCACAACGGTCATCAGAACAATTTGACGAAATGCTTGATTTGTTATGAATGTCGAAGCAAGTTGTATTATTTCGGTGAAATCCAAGATTATTGTTGTAGGCGACAAAGGAACAGGCGTAAAGCAACAACTCTTGAACCATGAACAAATAGTATTCGAAAAAATTCAAATCGAATGCCTTAAGCTTACTGGAGAGCAATGTGATTGGTTATTGCGTCATGATGGATATGAATTGTTTGTAGAATTGAAACGTGGCAGCGATGTTGTGAAGGCGACAAAACAAATATGTGCAACAGCAAAAATTCTTCGGCGGTATTCTTCAGATAAGCAGACTTTTGGTTTGGTTGTGCATTCTGGAAATCCTTTGGACAGCACCATGATGCAAAGACTTAAATCTTCGTTCAGAACGAATCACAAAATCACGCTGAAGTCAGTGAAAAGAGGTCAGACTCACCTATTAAGCTAGACAATTTGATGCTAGAAATTTTTATTCGACACTATCCCGCTAAGTGTGTAAGTAGAAAAAGTTGCTAATGGATTTTTAGTCTCT
>JANOVT010000044.1:0-5158 GCA_031417525.1 Flavobacteriales bacterium
TCATCATGTTTGATGGGAAAAGTGCGCATAACTTTTCCGGTTTCATCCAGACAAGAAAGTTCAAGTTTCTGACTTAAAAAATCCAGTTTGGACAAGTAAACATAAAAATCATCGCTTGCCGGATTGGGTCCAACTTTAAAAAATTCTCGTGCGATGTTTTCATTTTCATTCACACTAACGACGCAATTTTCATCACACCCCGGAACCAGGCACCCGCATCCATCCACTTTTAAGAGCCAGCCTTGCTGAGTGGAGTGATCGCATTCGGGATAATCTGTGCACAATGCAGTTGCTTCACCTGCGCAAATAAACCCTCCGTCGGGAGTAGCTTTAAAATCGTGCGCGATGTTGTAGAGATTCCAATAACCGCTATCGACCGAAAAATATTCGTAATTGCGTTCCCATTGTAGAACTCCGTTGACGTCTACTTTCCATAGCCAGATAGAGCGAACATGATTGCCCTCGTCTCCAATCAAATAATCCTGCCTTTTTTCTGAGCAGCAAACAAAACCACCGTCTTGAGCACGGGCGATGTGGTCGTTGTCATTGTCTATATTGTAGTTACCTGATAAGGTGGTATGCCAAACATAATTACCATTTAAATCACATTTATAAATTAATGGAAGTGCTTCAAAATTGGCATTCAGCTCTTTGGTAGCGCCAACTATGTGGTCATTTTCTAGAATAAAATCACGTGTTCCATAAATTGGAAAGGATGCTGCGTCCATTTCATGCGACCAATTCAGTGTTCCACTGGCATCATCAAGGTTTAAAATTTTGGGATAGTTATCTCCCCCACTTCCAAAAGCAACTAAGTAAAGAGAATCATTATACCATTGGATAGCGTTACACGCGTAATAGATGTTGTTTACAGGATACTCATAGGTCCATACTTCATCGCCTGTGGAGGTTAGCTTTTTTACAATGAAGCCGTTTTGGATAGGGGGATAATCGACAATGTGACTTACTAAATATAAATACTGTTCGTTCGGATTGGCGCATATTGCAGTTGAAATCATCCAATTTGATAAATTGTTTGGATCTGAACTTTCATAAAAGTAGGGGGAGAAATATTTTCTTAGTTGCATAGTATCACTTGACGAATTTATCCAGATCAATGCCGTAAAAAGGGAGTCTTCTTCTGGGTAACTTAGGACTGTTGCAAATACATAGGTGGTATCGTTGAGTTTTGTATTCACATCAAAATTCGTATCTATATCCCATTGCGATGAATAAATCTGATCTGCGTTCAACACTTCACCGTCAAGATTTATAGTTCCCTTCAGCAAGGTAGATCTCGTGGAACCTGACGTGTCAATGGCATTTCCTAAAAATAGATACCTATCACCACTAATCTGAACCTGCGTGATTTGTGTGGCATAAAGGCTGTCCAGCCGCCTTGAAAATTGCTGTGCTTCAACACGACTTGAAGAGCATAAGAGGAGTAGAATCCCCAATTGTGCTCTTAACATTTGAACAATACTAATGTTGAACTTCAAATATTCCATGGAGATTAAGTGATGAGTTTTGAGTTATAATTCGATACACGTAAATACCGCATGCCCAATCTTTTGTATTAAAGGAATACTGTCGCAACTCAGGATTAATTTTTATTCTGCACATTTCTTTTCCCATAATGTCGTTTATTGCCAATTCTGTAACCAAGTAAGATGGCAGTGTTTCCTGCAGCACAATGGTCGCGATGTAATTGGCGGGATTGGGATATACTTCCACAAACTGAATGGGGGAGGAATTTTTTACTTTTATGCTTCTGGTAGGCGCTAAAGGACCAAGGCCCGGTGGAACAAAATAATCAGTCTGCCCAACTACGCTCAAAATGCTTATTGCTAGTATTGCTGCATAGGTATCGAAGTACTCAGAAATTCTTTGCAACTCCACGATGTCATTCGCATTCAGTGAAGCAAAGTCTCTACCTTCATTCAATAGGGAGATACGAAAATCCACCCATTCACAAAACAAATCGTAGTCATCGACATCCTTTCTATCAAAATTCACGATGTCTGGAATGTCGGCTAACCTCGTTTGTGCCGCAAGAATGCTATGCTCATCCAATAAGTGTTCAATGAGTACAAATTCAGAATTGAGCGATTTTATCTTGTCGTAAAGCGCCATGTAATCCGCATCGGTATAATCTCCTTCTTCATAATCGAGCATGGCAAAAAGTGCTTCGCTAAACGACGTGGTGTAGGTAGAGGTTTTGATTGCAAGTTGTTTTTGCATTTCAGTTCTCGTGGTTGTTGGCGAAAGCATCAACTCCAAAATGGCTATCATTTCTGTCAGCATTTGATCATTTGTTTGGAATCTACCTTACCACTAGCACCCTTTCTGTTTGCAACATTTCGTTGTCAGAAGTCAATTGCAAAAAATAAGTTCCCGCTGATAGACTCCTAACATCAATCACATACGTCGTGTCATCATGTTTGATGGGAAAAGTGCGCATAACTTTTCCGGTTTCATCCAGACAAGAAAGTTCAAGTTTCTGACTTAAAAAATCCAGTTTGGACAAGTAAACATAAAAATCATCGCTTGCGGGATTGGGACCAACTTTAAAAAATGATTGTACGGTAGATTCATTTTCATTGACGCTTATAACACAATTTTCATCGCAACCCGGCACCAAACAACCACAACCATCAACTTTTAATAACCAGCCTTGTTGGGTGGAATGATCACACTCCGGATAATCGGTGCAAAGCGCAGTTGCTTCACCAGCACAAATAAACCCACCGTCCGGAGTGGCTTTGAAATCATGTGCGATGTTGTAGAGATTCCAATAACCGCTATCGACCGAAAAATATTCGTAGTTGCGTTCCCATTGCAGAGCGCCATTTTCATCTACTTTCCAGAGCCAGATTGAGCGAACATGATTGCCCTCGTCGCCAATCAAATAATCTTGCCTTTTTTCTGAGCAGCAAACAAAACCACCGTCTTGAGCACGGGCGATGTGGTCGTTTTTTTGTTGGGCATTAAAATTTCCGATAGGTGTTTCTATCCAGATCATATTTCCATCATAATCCATTCTATAAACTGCAGGTAATAATTGATTTTGCCCATCAAATTTTAAACATGGTACGACGACTCCTTCAGAATCAATAATCATATCATTTGCATACCCAATATTATTAATGTTATCAGTTAATGCAACCTCCCAGAGCATTACACCCGTTGAATCATCAATTTTGACTAGCTTATTAAATTCGCCGCTCCATCCTGCCACAAGGACCCAAGGATTTCCTTCATAAAAAAGAACGGAACTACAGGAATAGTAGCTCTCGCTGATTGGAGGTAGATATGTCCAGACCTCTTCACCTGTGATTGAGACCTTTTTTACGATGAAGCCGTTTTGGATGGGTGGGTAGTCGATGATTTGACTTACAAAGTAAATACTTTCATCATCACTCGTGGCCATTGAAGTAGGCCTCATCCACGCAGAGATATTATTCGGATCCCCAGTCGAATAGTAATATGGGGAAACATATTTTCGTGTTCTAATGGTATCTCCATTTCCGTCCAACCACATTACTATTGCGAACATGGTATCATTCTGCATTTCAAAAGCATCAATAGTAACGACCCATGTGCTGTCGTTTAATTTTGCGTTGTTATCAACAATAGAGTTTAGTGCCCAATTCTCCCAATAATATTCCCGCTTATGTAGTGAATTTCCAAAAAAATCAAAGCTCATTGTGAAGAGAGGTTTTCGATCCATGCCAACTGTATCAATGCTCGTAACAATAGTCATGTAACCATTATCCGTTAGCATCACGTCATTGATCTGTGTAGCGTGCAGTGTGTCCAACCGCAATGAAAATTGCTGCCCGTTGATAGACAAGCAATTTAAGAAAAGGATGACACCAAAATATGACCTCCAATGTTCAAGAAAATTAATGTTCAACTTCCAATTTCCCATGTATGTTTAATTCAATGTTTGACGATAATATGCGGTAGAAGTAGAGGCCTGATGGCCAGTTTTTCGTGTTTACTGTATATCGCTTGAATTGTGGATTAGATTTAATACTGAGCATTTCCTTTCCCAATAAATCATACACGATAATTTCAGTTATGACAGAAGTAGGCAATGCATCCTTCAATTGAATTGTTGCAATATAGTTGGCTGGATTGGGATAAACATCAACCCACTGAGTCAGCTCTAGTTTTAGCTTTGTTAGATTTCGAGCTGCTGTAAGGCTACTTAGGCCAGGTGGTACGAAATAATTATTTCCAGCAACTACATTCAGAATACTCGCTGCTTGAATAGCAGCATAAGTATCAAAATACTGAGCGAGTCTTTCCAGTTCGAATAAATCCGAGGCATTCATAGAATTCCAATCACGTCCCCCGAGTAATAATGAGATCCGAAATGCAACCCATTCTGAGAAGGCCTGCAAATCGTCTATGTCTTTTCTATCAAGGTTGACAACCTGCTGGATATCGGCCAATCTGGTTTGTGCCTCTGAAATTTTGTACTCATCAAGAAGGTGCTCCACAATTACATATTCTGAATTTAATGACTTGATTTTGTCATACAAAGCCATGTAATCTGAATCGGTGTAGTTTCCTTCTTCATAATCCAACATAGCAAAAAGTGCTTCAATAAAGGAGGTAGTGTAAGTGGAAGTTTTGATAGCCAGTTGCTTTTGCATCTCGGTTCTGGTAGTGGTTGGCGACAGCATCAACTCCAAAATGGCTATCATTTCTTGTGGCATCGGATCAGCCTTCTGACTGAGGTACAAAATCATCTTTTGCTTTTTAGCCTCATCAGGATTGGCCAACAATATTTCAAAGGCTATCGCATGAGGATAGGTCGCAGTATTGTCCAACATGGATTTTAAAACGGACTCTGTAACAAATGGACTGATGTCCAAAAGTTGCTCTCGTGTTGACCATACTTGTGCGCCCCAAGTTGTTGCTACAAGGCTCTCCAATTCTTCTGTACTGCCGCCATCGAGTAGCAGTAAAGACCGATGGCGGAAATTGTCCGCTGCTTGTATTTGTCTAATGTGCATGGAAATACTGATAAATGCGTCTACTTGTCCGTACACCAAATTTAGCAGAACGTAAATAGGTTATAATCAGGGGGTGTAGAGTTGCTAAAAATATAGCAACATGAAGATCGTAGAATTTTTCAAACATTTCC
>JANOVT010000045.1:0-11988 GCA_031417525.1 Flavobacteriales bacterium
ATTCTGTTGCGCAGAATTTTTTTCGAGCCGCGTGCTTTTGGTTGTTTGTTGGATTTGGTAAAAAGGAACAATGACATATACGCCAGGCAGCCCAGGAAAATTCCTGCCGAAGCATAATGAAAACCTTCGCGGAAAGGACTGTGGTCGAGTTTTGTAACCGAGTATGTATTGGTGGTATCACAACAGATGTCGGTGATATTGTTGGTCGGAAAACAGACCACACACAATGCGAATATTCCTGCAATCAACGAAATGATAAAGTCAATAGGCAGCTTGCCTTTGTAGACGATCAGAAATATTCCGAGAATACTCATGATGGCCACGAAGAGGCTAGACACGCGTGTATAATAATAATGACTGATTGAATGCAACGGCTGCCCATGACCATTGTCGATGAGCAAGAAGATGTAGAGCAGCAACGGCAAACTCATTCCCAATAAACCAATGAGTGTGCGCAGCGTGGTGCCGTTGGTTAGCCAGAGTTTATTCTCCTCGTCTTCACTGAAATCAACGTTGAGCGCTGATTCAATTTTTGAATTGGTTGTTTCTTTCATGAGGTTTAGTCATTGGTTAAATTCCACAACAAAGCGGATCAAATGAAAATAATATTTTGATTTCTGCTGAAAATTTTTACTGTAACTTGATTTTGCCTCATGCAAAAATGACAACGGGAACGTCTTAAAATTGCCGTCGTTACTGTCTTCTCGCCTTACAATTCGCAGAGAGTTGCGCGGATTATTTAACACGACCACCGTTAAATCACCCTGGTGTAGACCGTTAAATCACCTTTTCCGATTTTGTTGGATTTGAGTTCTTATAACGCACTCTCACACTTGCTCTTTTCCAGTGTGAGAGTGAGTGTGAGAATTGAGAGGGCCCTTTAGCTAAATGAATACGCCATCTCAAATCTCACACTCAATCTATTTACTATACCCATTTTCTGCGAGAAACAAAAATGAGCGAAGCGAACATTTTAACACCCCCGACAACTTTTTGTCTCACCCCGTCGTCTACATTTGGTAATCTTCTACAAGATTCTTTTTTACCGGATAAAGAACCGGCCGCTTTAACACCACTGCTTCGAAACTTTTTAAACCACGGATATGAAACCAATTTTTACCTTCCTCTTTGTTTGCATGGCTTCGCTGGTGACTTTCGCTCAGGCCGATTGTGCCAATGCTTACCCCGCCACACTCGGACTGAACGCCGGTGCATCCATCACCGGCACCGATGCTCCCGCACCCACCAATTGCATGTGGCTAAATGGTGATGAATTTTTTAGCTGGTATTATTTCACCGCTCAAATGGATACGGGATATACCATCACGACTGATCTCGCAACCAATGGAGGCTTAGATACGCGCATAGGAGTATATACAGGCGATTGTGGTGCGCTCACGTGCGTTGGCAGCGATGACGATACAGGGTTAGGTTTTTTATCAACAGTGACTTTCAGCGCCACAGAGGGCACAACTTATTTTATCGTATTTGATACCTATTGGGGCCCTGCTGATCTCACCAGTCCGCAAGAATTCTATATCTCTGAATATGATGCACCCGACCCAATTGTTGGTCTTATCACATTTGAAACGGGCGTATTGCCAGGATCAGGTTACACAGATTGTGTTGTAGATATGAATGGCGATTTCCTCGATGATGTGGTGTTTGTTAATGGAACTACATTGACGATTGCCAAACAACAAACTGATGGTACTTTCCTTGCCCAGGCATACAACACCGGCTATGTAGAGAATGATCCTTCATGGAGTATTGCAGCCGGCGACCTCGACAACAATGGCTACAACGACCTGGTTTATGGTGGCGGCGGCGGCGCAAGTTTTATCTGGGCCAATGATGATGGAACAGGTTATTCAGAAACACACGATAACAATTATATCTTCTCTCAACGCACAAACATGGTCGACATCAACAACGATGGAAACCTGGACGCATTTGTTTGTCACGACATCGATGCGAATGTATTTTACCTCAATGATGGCAATGGAAACCTGACCTGGAATCAAGGTGGCCTTGGAGAGAATGGAGGTAACTATGGCTCGGTGTGGATCGATTATGACAACGATTGTGACGTAGATATGTTCATCGCAAAGTGTGGTAGCGACAACATCGATCAGCTTCACCGCAACAATGGTGATGGCACTTTTACGAGTGTAGGACCTGCTGCCGGCGTAAATGACGCAACACAATCGTGGTCTTCTGCATGGGCAGATTATGACAATGATGGAGACATGGACGTGTTCATTGGCGCCAGCAGCATGGGCAGCGGCGGACATAAATTGTACAGTAACAATGGCGATGGCACTTTTACAAACGTGACTGCCGGTTCCGGATTCGACACTCAAACAGGAACAAGCATTGAAAATATGCCGGGCGATTTCAACAACGATGGTTGGGTAGATGTTAATGGCGCCGGTGGAATTTTTATGATCAACAACGGCGACATGACTTTTACTCCAAGCATCAGTCCTTTTTATTACGCTCCTTGTGGTGATCTGAATAACGATGGTTACCTTGACTTTGCAACGGGCACCACTGCGTACTACAACACTCTGGAAGGTAACAACTATATTACCATCAACACCATTGGTACTGAGAGCAACAAGAATGGTATCGGTGCACGCGTTCGTTTGTACAGCGCTATGGGAACACAGATGCGCGATGTGCGCAGCGCAGAATCTTTTAGCACCATGCAATCTTTGAATACACATTTTGGTATCGGAACGGATACCGAAATCAGTATGATTGCCATCTGTTGGCCATCAGGTATCGAAGATGTGATTTACAATCCTCAAATCAATTCGACGCTGACAGTGATCGAAGGACAAAGCGTACAAGTGGAAGAAGTGGAAACTTCGGTGTTCACGGTGTATCCAAATCCAACGGAAAATGTATTGCGTCTGCAATCATCTAAATTGAATGCGACAACGATGTACTCGGTTTATGATATGACTGGTGCGTTGGTGATGAGCGGAAAACCGTCTGCACAATCAATCGATGTGTCATCACTGAATGCGGGTTATTATCTGGTGGAAGTGTTGACGAATGGCGAGGCTCAGCGAACGAACTTCATGAAATTCTGATTTTTTTAACCACCACATGGTGGCGGGCCGAGGCGCACAGAGTAACACAGAGTTTTTGAAATGAACTCCGTGTTACTCTGTGCGACTCTGCCTGCCACTATGTGGTGGTTAAATAAGAGCTTCACTCACTCTTTGAACCAATATTCACACGTTTCCACTTGCACAAAGCGTTCATCCATATACTTGAACAAACTGTGATAGCGATGTCGGTATCGTTTGTCGTTCTCTGCAATTTGTAGATCGGGGTCTTCACTTTCTTCGAGGTAATCACACAGCATTTCTTTTTCATCCGGAAAATACTCGAATGCTTCGAGGTTGTAGGATCGGCCGTCATACATGGTGATCATTTCAGCGCGTAGAGAATCAGTTTCCAGTGTAAGCAACATCGCAAGTTGTGCAATGCAAGTATTGCACGTCATTACTCCGCCGCTCACAATGTATTTGTGTTGCGCGCTGTCCACCAGCATTGGCTCACCATATACCGATGTTGCTATGGCTTCTGAAGATGCGCCACCAAAAATTTCTGCATGCACTTTTCCGGATGGAAGCCGATAGTGTATCAGAGTGATGCTCGTGCGATAGGAACCTCCTGTTTTTTCATCAATAGAAAAGAACCAGATGCGCGCATCACTCGAAAATGATACGGACAAATTATTTTCTGTGAGAAAAGCTGTAAGGTCATAGTGGATAATAGCCGGATCATTTAATACTTGAAGCAATTGTTCGATGATGACATTGCGTGTAGAATCAATCAGATTGAATCGTTGTTCATTCTCCGAAAACGGTGAGAGGAGCGAGTAACTTTCCAGTGATGAATGGATGCGTTCTATCCGGTGTTGAATGTTGTCTTTCTTTTTTGTTTTTTTCTGCGCATGTGAAAATGTAAAAAGCAACAGAAGAAAAATGGTAAGTGTATTTCGGAGCATGAGCGAAAGGTAGATAAGTCCAATGGACTTGAAACCGCCACTTGGTGCCCTTGCGTGCCACCATGTGGTGGTTTCAAGCCGATTTGTTGCAACACCTAAATCCGAAATTTTAAGCCTGATCATTTCACACGACTTCCATTTAGAAGAGAAACCCCCAATAAACAAATAACCCAACAAGTACGAAATACGCCATGGTGTTCACCGTAAAAAGCCATCTTGAAAAACCACCCCATGCTTTTTGCATGTGAATTTTACGAGTGAAGATGAACAATGGAATGATGCACAAGAGCAAGAGGTATGGAAGATAAGACGATGCTGTGATCAACTGATTCTGAGGATCTACATAAGGTGATGGGAAGTAAAAAATATACATGTTTGTGCATAAGATAAACATGTAGAAAAACATGATTACTCCCAATGGAAATAACATAAGCTGCACCGGATTATATTCTGTTTTTTTTCTGGTTCTGAAATAGCGGATGAGAAAAAAGAATGCGGTGAAAAAGAAAAGCAGTCCGGATATCATGAGAAACATCATCATCACCATACTGTTTTGCGGGATTTTGTAATCACGCAATTTTTCAAAATCTTCATTTGCCGGAAATATGCCGGCTAACTCCAGACTATGATCGCCTTTCGCCAATTCATCATGAATATTGAATTTCTGTACATCATTGTATTGATGATAGAAGTATAAATGAATATCACCATTCTCAAGATCCCAGATGGAAGTCAGCAATGTGCCGTCGCCAATTTTTTCGCGACACACGTGCATGGTGTCCGAAAGTGCAGTGCAGAACTCCAAACTTGTTTCTGTTTTGTGATTCAGAAATTCAACTCCTTTGCGATAGCGATCAATGCGCATGGCTTCGTTTTGATCCGTAACCGACGGACAAAAATTCGACAATACATAATTGGCATCGTAACCAATCGTCGTTGTATATGGTTCTACCACCAGGTATTTTCCGGAAGGCTCTATGTAGATCATCACATCTTCCAGGAAAAAACTGTGATCGTACGCACTGATGTATGCTTCCACTTCATCCACCGTTTTGCATGTGTGCAAAATGTCTTTCAAATACATCGTTGGATTCGTGATGATTTTTTTGTTCTGAGTTATTGAACCGTTGTTGTCTGGCGCGTGTGATGCAAGACGAGAGTAACAAAGTCCAAATTCATTCATGCCTGATTGTGGTGCATATCCATTGGACCCATCGAATCGCGAACCAGTAAATGCCGAACCGTAAGTGCCAGGGCTTGTTGCATTTTCAAACCAGATATGTGGAGTGGTGCGCCAAGCATCTTCATTGCATCCAACAACGGTTTTTCCATTCAACGTAATTTTATACATGCTACATGCGGAAATCTGTTCAATGGAAAAAAGCGTCACAAGCGTGAGAAGGAAGATTTTCATTGCGTGGTTTTGATTGGTTGAAACAAGAATGAAAATTTCGGACATAAATTGTGTATAGCTTTTAACCACAGAGTCGCACAGAGTCGCACAGAGTTTACCGTGGCTCTTTTTAATAGACAGTTGAATAGTGCAAGCTTAATTCTTTTTCTTAGGCGTAAACAATTTCTTTGGTCCTGTTTTCTGAACGACAGGCTTTGTTTCAGTAGCTGGTTTTTCAGGTGCCGGTCCTCGTAAATGAATAATCAAACCATTCAGGAAATTCCGCAACAACTGATCACCGCATTCTTTGTAATTCGGATGGTCGGGATTGCGGAAAATGGCACTAAGTTCTGAAGCGCTTACTTCAAAATCAACGAGCTTTAGAATGAGTATGATGTCCGTGTCGCGCAGCTTTAATGCAACGCGTAATTTTTTCATGATGTCGTTGTTGTCCATACTCGTTTGAAATGTGGTGCAAATTAGGGGTTCGTTTGGTTTTTTACTTTACGCAGAATTCACAGAAATCGATTATCTTATCATATAACGATTTGTAAATTTATGCTAAGTATCGAGAGTAGTCCTTGTACTTACCTTTGCAGCGTATGAATTGGAAAAATCTTGAAACAGAAGCACAACTGGATGAAATTGTTGCGGCCTCAGAAAAAAAACCACAGGCGATCTTTAAACACAGCACTCGCTGTTATATCAGTAAAGCTGTTCTGAAAAATCTGGAACAGGACTGGAATATTGCTGTCGTGAATGCGGATATTCACTACCTCGACCTGCTTGCCCACCGGGATATTTCAAATGAGATTGCCAGCAGGTTTTCTATTGAGCATCAAAGCCCACAACTTATTGTGCTCTTCAAAGGAGATGTCATGTACAACGAATCGCATCAGTCGATTGACGTGAGTGATGTGAAGGGTTCGATTGGGTTTGCAGCAGCGTAATGAAATTATGAATTATCAATTATCAATTATGCTGAATCCGGATGGGTCCGGAGAGTATGAAGAGGTAATCCTTACCTGCTTCTCCACTTAGCTATAATTAATAGTTGACAATTGATAATTGATATGTGTGTCAAGCGCTGGAAGATTATTCGATTGCGTAAGAGAAAGCCTCACCCGCCACTTCCACTTGGCTAGAATTAATAATTGCTCTTTGTGTCAAGTGCGGAAGATTATTCGTCTGCGTAAGAGAAGTCCTCACCCGCCTCTTCCATTTAGCTATAATTAATAATTGACAATTGATAATTGCTCTCGAGTTTCTTGCCCAGATGAACCTCTACTTTTGTTCACTGTAACAGATGCGAAACTTGCTCCTCATGAAACCAATTTTATTTTTTCTTGCCTACATTTTCTGTCAGACTCTGAATGCCCAGGAATGGGCATTGATGTCGCCCCTTAGAACGAGCTCCGATGTGCGTGGTGTTTCTTTTTTAAATGAGCAACATGGCATGGCGGTGGTTGCCACCGACGGAATCATTCTAGAAACACGTGATGGTGGCGCAACATGGCGTAGACCCTGGATTCCGACGATTTCCGGAAATCTCTACGACATTGAATTCGTTACAGAAGACACGCTGTTTACCTGCGGAAGCAACGGTGGTTTGTGGCGCTCTATCGACGGCGGCAATTCGTGGAGCGACCAGAATCCGCCCACTACAGAGTGGCTCTATCAACTGCATTTCATCAATGACCAGGTTGGATTTGCGACCGGATTTAATGGAACCATCCTGCGCACTGCTAATGGCGGCAATACCTGGACGTCGGTACCATCAGGAACTACCAACAGGTTGTATGGAATTGAATTTGTGAATGACACTCTTGGCTATGTTGTGGGATGGAACAATACCATATTAAAAACGACTGATGCCGGATTGACCTGGGCGACACTCACTCAGTCAAGTACGTTTTCTTTTCAATGCACTTCCTTCATCAGTGATCAGACGGGATGGGTATGTGGAAGTAATGGAGCAATTATGAAAACGTCGAACGGTGGTTCTTCGTGGACTACACAGGTAAGTGGTGGATCGAATACACTTTATTATATTCACTTTACAAACGCTCAAAACGGATTTGCGGTTGGTGCGCTGGGCACTTATTATGAAACGACGAATGGCGGCTCCTCCTGGAGCACAACACCAGCAATAGGCTCGGAAGATTTCTATTGCGGTGATTTTGTTTCGTCGAATGCGGCTTACATCATGGGTAAACACCAGATGCACAAAAGCGTTAATAATGCGGATAGCTGGACCAAAATAAAAAGTCATGTCACCCGATCAAGTTTTAAAGATGTTTTTTTCCACGATGATCTCAATGGAACGGTCGTAGGATCAGTCGGCGTTATTGGTGAAGGAAGTAATCAAGGAGGAATCGTACAGACTTCCGATGGCGGATTAACCTGGCAGGTCAGAAACCAGACCAGCAGCGGTGGTTGGTATGGTGTACATTTTCCAAACGCCTCCACAGGTTATGCAGTCGGAGGAACCAACTTCGCGAAAACAACCAATGGTGGAACAAATTGGAGTTATTCTGTTCCTTTTGCAGTTTCTGCAACGGCGGTTAATTTTTGGAGTCCACAGCATGGATCAGTGGGCGGCGCGGGTGGCCTGAGCGGTATTTGCAGCACATCAGATGGCGGTGCAAACTTTACTTGTCAATCGTCGAACACGCCCGGCAGCGCTATTCAGTACGTATCCGATCAAATTGCCTATGCTGTGCACACCGCTCAGGCCAATACTTTTTTTAAAACAACAGACGGCGGTGCGACATGGGTGAATTCACCCGGCATGGGCGGCAGCAATAATTGTCTGCATTTTATTTCTGAGATTGAAGGATGGGTGGGAAGTAATTCTTCTGTTTGGTACACTACAGATGGTGGTGAGAACTGGACGGAGTATTATGCAGGAGGGGCTGGTCTGATTGTCGGAATTCACTTCTATTCTCCAACAATAGGCTTCATCGTGGATCAGGGAAATAATTTATTCAAAACCACGGACGGCGGCGCAACATGGACTTACCTGCTTGGTACATACGTGACCATGGGCGGATGTTATAAAGGATTTTTTACAGATAACTATTGTTATATCGTCAGCTATCAGGGAGATATTTATCGCACCGAACTCGGTTGCGGATCGTTTGATGCAGGCAACATCGTTGGTGACAGCGAGTGGTGTGAAAACCAAACCGGCACTTTGTTCACCCCACAAACTCTTGGCGGCTTGAACTATGAATGGACATTGCCACCCGGCTGGACCGGCGCTACAAACAGCTCAAGTATTCAGCCGATTGCAAGTGACCAATCTGGTGAAGTTTCTGTAACAGTGACAAATGCGTGCGGTCTTCAATCAACTGTTTATTATGATGTGTTTGTTACTCCGGAAGTGACACAGCCTTTGTTGATTGAAGGACCAACATCTATTTGTGCAACCGGAAATTATGAATATAGTATTCCGCTTGACGATGCAGCAACAGATTATATCTGGCAAACAGGTTCTCAACTCACGTATACTACCAATGAAAATGTGTTGACCGTTACTTCAACAACGGGTAACAGTGTCATCAATGTGCGATCCTCGAATGCATGTGGAATTTCTGATTATGTAAGCATCAATATTTTTCTTTCTGCGCCGCCCGTTGTCACACTTGAATTAAATGTAGATAGTTTGTGCGCTTCTGATATGCTTCTTCTTGCAGGCGGCGAGCCGGCTGGCGGAACATATAGTGGTGACGGAGTAACAGGAAATATATTGGATGCATCACAAATCATCGGCAACGAAGCAGTCATTGTGTATTCTTATACAACCGCAAATGGCTGCAGCAATTCTGCTACCGACACACTGCCAGTTTATTTAACTTATGCTAGTTCTGCCAATTTCAACAATGATTGCGATGTGAATGCCGATGACCTCGATATTTTCATGAGCTCATTTGGATGTGTTGGAAATTGCGGTGTCGCTGATCTGAATAGTGATGGCGTTGTGGGCGCTGCGGATTTGATGTTGTTGGTGGGAATGATGACGGAGTGAGGCGTTTCGCTTCGCTCATATTCGACGCAAAGAACGCCAAGGGGCAAAGGACGCAAAGAATATCATTTCTAAACCCGCCATCAAGCGATTATATATTTCTCTTTCCTTTATGCTCTCCGAATCTCGGCTCCTCGGCGCTGCTCGGCGCGAAACAAAATACTTCGCTTAATTACTTGTCTCGCTTCGCTCGTTCAAAACGTCATTTCTCGCCGAGCTGCGCCGAGGAGCCGAGATTCGGAGAGTTTTTTGGATGTCTTTTTTTTGTGAAATTTCTCCTGGAATAGCGCGCGTTTAGCGCAACGTAACCCCCGAATGGTGCGGGTTTAGCTTTGAATGGCGCGGGTTTAGCGAAGCGTAACCCGCGCCATAGAGCGTTACGCCGCGCCAAACCTGCGCAATGTTGCGAACTCCTTTTACTCTAAAAAACTCCGTGCGACTCTGCGCGTCTCTGTGGTTAGTAGGAAAACCTACTTCGTTATCCCCAACAAATCAAACATGAACGCATACTCCAGCGCAACTTCTTTCAGCGATTCAAATCGTCCGCTCTTGCCGCCATGTCCCGCATCCATATTGCACCAGAAAAGCAATTTGTTGTTGTCGGTTTTTAACTCGCGGAGTTTAGCTACATATTTTGCCGGCTCCCAATATTGAACCTGACTATCCCAATAGCCCGATGTTACCAGTATGTTCGGATAATTTTTTGCTTCGAGATTGTCAAATGGTGAATATGATTTCATATAATCATAGAACTCTTTGTTTTTCGGATTGCCCCATTCGTCAAATTCGAATGTGGTCAACGGAATCGTTTCATCGAGCATCGTTGTCACTACATCTACGAATGGAACAGCGCTCACAACTCCTTTCCACAAATCAGGACGCATATTGGTAACGGCACCCATCAAGAGTCCACCGGCGCTTCCGCCCATCGCAAATAATTTTTCTTTCGAAGTATAATGTTGCGCAATGAGGTGATCCGCACAATCAATGAAGTCTGTAAAGGTGTTTTTCTTCTTCAGCAATTTTCCATCGTCATACCAGTAACGTCCCATCTCTTGTCCACCTCGGATGTGAGCGATGGCATAAATAAATCCACGATTGAGTAGTGTGAGTCGTGTAGAAGAGAAGCCCGCATCCATGGTGGCGCCATACGAACCGTATGCGTAAAGCAGAAACGGCGATGAGCCATCGAGTTTGGTTCCTTTCTTATAGACAAGCGATATCGGCACCATTGTTCCGTCTGTTGCTTTCGCATACAATCGTTCGCTGGTATATTCCTCCGGATTGTGACCACCAACGACCTCCTGCTGTTTCATCAACTGGCGATCCTTGGTATTCATATTATAATCATATGTACTTGCAGGAGTGGTCATGCTGCTATAACCGTATCGAAGAATTTCGGTATTAAAATCCGGATTCGCTCCAACACTCACGGTGTAGGCAGGATCTGCGAAGTCGAGGTAATATTCGCTTTTGTCTGTCCAGCGGATGACACGCAAATGACTCAGGCCATTCTTGCGCTCGTCGATCACCAGATAATCGCGGAATAATTCCATGCCCTCGAGCAATACATCATCCCGATGTGCAATCACTTCTTTCCAGTTTGCTTTCGTCGTTGCGTTGATCGAAGTTTCCATCAGACGGAAGTTTTTCGCCTGCCAGTTGGTGGTGATATAGAACTTGTCATTATAATGATCAATACTATACTCATGATCGCGTTCGCGGGGTTGAATAATGCGAAATTCTCCATCTGGTTGGTTGGCGTCCAATACACGATATTCTGAACTCAATGTCTGCGAACTTCCGATCACCATGTATTGTTTGCTTTTCGTGCGTGATACACCGCAATAAAACTCTTCGTCTTTTTCTTCAAAAACCAAAACGTCTGCATCTTGGGATGTACCGAGTGTGTGGCGCCAAACCTGAAACTCACGCAGTGTCGCTGGATCTTTCTTCACATAAAAAACGGTCTTGTTATCCGCAGCCCATACCGGACTTCCGGCAAGACCTTCGAGTTTGTCTGAAAGGATTTCTCCTGTCTTCAGATTTTTAAACGAAGCGGAATAAATTCTTCTGCTCACGAGATCTTCACTGTACGCCATCATCTCATTGTTGTCGCTCACGTCCAATCCGCCAAGTGCCCAATAATCATGTCCCGCAGCCATCGCCGGTCCATTGATCAATACTTCTTCCGTGCCGGTTTCCATGCTGTCTTTTTTCCGGCACTGAAAAGCGTAGTCTTTCCCTGATTCGAAACGGGTATAATAAAAGTATCCATTGTCTTTCACCGGAACACTTTGGTCATCTTCTTTGATACGACCTTTCATTTCTTCAAACAACGCCTTCTGGAATTCGTCTGTATGACCCAAAACTTTTTTGGTATAATCATTTTCGGCATTGAGGTAATCGAGGACATCTTTTGTTTGTTGATCACGACCGGCTTCCGGAGCGTTTTTCTGATCATCGCTCAGACGCATCCAGTAATAATTGTCAACACGTGTGTCGCCGTGTTCTGTAAGATTGTATGGTGTTTTTTTTGCG
>JANOVT010000046.1:0-25903 GCA_031417525.1 Flavobacteriales bacterium
TCACTTTGAATTCCTCAGAAAAAACCCGTCGCTGACGATCTTCAAGACTGAGGGTGGAGGTGTTTGTTCTTGTCATGCTATGTACATTTTAAAAGTTAATTACTCTTCTAAAACGGTCAAGCTATTTCAGGCACTGACAATCTCGATTCCAGCTTCTCACATCTCATCTCTCACTTCTGTTTTCTGGCTCCGCCAGAAAGCAAGAAGCCGGACCGGAAATCCGGGCCGGCTAGTCGTTCTCATTCAAAAAATGAGCTTAGTCTTCTTTGGTGCCTGCTTCTTCCAGGAGAACTTTACCTTTATAGTAGAGTTTTCCTTCATACCAATGGGCATGGTGGAAAAGATGTGGTTGTCCTGTAGTTGGACAAGTTGCCACATTTGGAGCAAATATCTTGTAGTGTGTTCTGCGCTTAGCCTGGCGGGTCTGCGAGATCCTGTGTTTGGGATGTGCCATTTCAGTATGGTATTATCTGTTATTCTTCTTCGTCTGTAAACTCTTTGTCTTCGGGTCCTTCGTAGTTTAAATTTTTCAGTGCAGCCCATTGGGTGCTGGATGCCTGCTCAACCCGGTATTTCTCAAGTTGTTTGAGAACTTCCTGATTGCAGTCAGCTTCCTTTTCATGAACATGCCGCACCGGTAAGCCTAAGTGTGCATATTCATACAAAAACTGGCTCAAGTCGACTTCGTGCTCAGATGGCCCGAGAACGAGGATATCCTCATCAGTGTCGCCTGTCTGATCGCCAAATTTGACAATCAGTTTTTGTGTGGTCTCGATTCCGATCTGCAATGGATCACCGCAGTGATCGCATACTGTTTCAACCTTGCCTTGCAAAGTGGTAGTGAAAATGAGCATGGTGCTCTGTTTCTCTAATTCCACTTCAGCCTGGAGGCTGGCTTCGTGAATCTCTGAAAACTCAAACTTATCAAAGAACGATGCTGTGAGTTCGAACTGGTATTGGTGTTTACCCAACTTCAATCCCAGGTAGGGAATTCTATATTCCTTTAGGCCCTTCACTCTTCAGCTTTTAAAAAACGGACGGCAAAAGTAATCCCTTTTTTGGATTGGGCAAGCAATTATTGGTATTGGGTAATGGGTATTGGGCATTGGGTAGCAGAACGGGGCCATTGAGCATGGGTATTCCTCAGTAGTTAATGGCAATCCGAGAAACATTGATTTTGACTAAAGAAATTACCAAGAAATGCGCTCTTCCGCCCAATACCCAATACCCATTACCCAATACCCACTACCGGATGAGTAAACATTCTTCGCAACTTTCCGAAATGAGCGCTATGTTCGCGGTGCGCAAAGGCCGGCGCCACATATTTGGCGCGATGGTTGCTAACCGAATCCTGCCGTTTTTAAAAGATATTTAACAACATGAAATTCCTGACCTCACTCTTTTTGCTGCTGTTCTCTTCGATTTGTTTCGCGCAAGCCGACATTACGCCAGCCGTTACTGCTGCGCTAAAGGCCAGTGATGCACCGGCTATTGCAAGCCACATGATGCCACAGGTAGAATTAACTCTCAATGGGATGGATAGCAATGTTTCTAAGGCTGATGCTCAAAAATCACTGACCGTTTTCTTTAAAGACCATCCCGTTTCTTCTTTTGCGATCAAACATCAGGGCACTTCCAAATTAGATGATCAATATCGTATCGGTGAACTTGGAACTTCCAAAGGCAGTTTTCGTGTGACTTTTTTCATGAAAAAATCAGGCACGCTGATGCAGATCCGCCAGTTCAAAATCGAGCCGCAGGAGTAAAATTCGCGTTGTTCATTTCGGTTTCACGCAGAATTCGCAGACGGAATATCAGAATGTGCAGAAATTAATATCCGAAGCATCTGGTTTCAATATTGTGTAAACCGGAACTTTGTTTCCTTTGCCGGATGGAAACCAATTTCAATCTCGACGATTTTATTCAACGCGCTCTTGCCGAAGACATCGGTGATGGAGATCACACAACACTTTCAACCATTCCTGCTGATGCTACCGGAAAAGCAAAACTCCTTGTAAAAGAAGATGGGATTCTCGCCGGAGTTGAAATTGCTTATCGTGTTTTACATCTTGTAGATCCATCTCTTATCATTGAAAAAAACATTGCTGATGGCAATACCATACAATATGGCGACATTGCTTTTTATGTTTCAGGTTCTTCGAGAAGTATCACTATTGCTGAACGACTTCTTTTAAATATCATGCAGCGCATGAGCGGCATTGCCACAAAAACGAATCGTATCCAGTCGCTGATATCTGATACCAAATGTAAATTGCTCGACACCCGCAAGACTACTCCCGGTTTTCGTTACTTCGAAAAACTGGCAGTGAAAATTGGCGGTGGTGTGAATCATCGATTTGGCTTGTATGACATGATCTTGGTAAAAGACAATCACGTTGATTTTTGTGGTGGCATTCAACCCGCATTGATACACGTCAAAAAATATCTTGCTGAAACTGGTCGTCAATTAAAAGTAGAAGTGGAGGCGAGAAATCTCGATGAAGTCAAAGCAATTCTGGAAGAAAAAATTGCGTTCCGCATCTTGCTCGATAATTTTTCACCGGAAAGATTGCGCGAAGCAGTGGACTTCATCGGTAATCAGGTTCAAACAGAAGCCTCCGGCGGAATCAACGAATCCAATGTGCATGAATATGCAAAGTGCGGCGTAGATTTTATTTCAATGGGTGCGTTGACTCATCAGGTGCAAAGTCTTGATCTGAGTTTGAAGGCGTGTTAGATGTTGAGGGAAAGAGCCAACGAGGCAAAGAGGATAAGAGGGAAGAGGATTTTAACGAGTTTATTTTCTATCTCATGTTTCGCTGCCATTGACAAGTTGGTTCAAGGCCTCGACAGGATTGAAAAGTACCCAAGGTCCTATAAGAATGGTTCGACAAGCTCACCATGACATTGAACGCGAAGTATTGGAAAAAATAGCGGCGCTTTGCGGCGCCATTTTTTCTCCACAAGGAACGAACCGTCATGGTGAGCCTGTCGAACCATTCTTCGAATGCCAAACAGACCTTTTCTAATCTGTCAATGCTTCCGGTTTAGTTTTACTAGTGTTATTCAGAACGACCATTCATCACTAATTGAATACCGGCCATCCAGTCTTGTTAAAGCAATGGCGAATCACAATATGGTTCATAAGGTATGCGTTCACGGGCGTCCTTAAACCAATTTATCATTTTTACTATGAAAAAAATCATTCTTGCGTTTGCATGTCTTTCTGCGCTCCATTCAAGTTCACAATCCGAAAATGCAATTCCAGAAAAAAAAGTAAAGTTCGGATTTAACCTTGGAGCAAATTATTCCAATCTTAAATCAAATCAAACGTTACCGTTAAATGCGTCCATTTCCAATGGTGCGGGCGTAACGATGGGGTTACTCATGGATTATGCGATTACTTCTCACTTTCATATTTCACCCAAGATGGAATTATCATTCAATCAAAGTCAGGTTGATTTTATAACTCCAGACCAACATCATTATGCCTATGAAGTGATGCCGGTATCTCTTGATTTTATGACGCATGCCCATTATAAGATCAGTCAAAAAAAATCGGGCGTATATGTTTTAGCCGGGCCGAATTTCAAATTACCTGTTGTGGATAAGTCAAAACAGGATGCTGACTTTAATACTAAACCAGATTTCGCAATTGATTTTGGAATCGGCTTCGATTACTTCACTCAACACTTCACGGTGGCTCCAGAACTTCGCTATTCCTATGGGCTGCTCAATGTCAGCGGCAATCCGCATGTTCCCGATTTGAATTACAACAAAATTACATTGGTGGTAAATTTTAAATAGCGAAGGAGCCAATAGCCAAAGAGGATAAGAGGGAATGTTCACTTGTGTGTGCCTCTTATCCTCTTTCGCCCTACAGCTCGTTCACCATTTTCAGCAATTTTCATCCGGCTTACTATCTTCGCCGCGATGGCTGAAAAGCAAAAAAAATGGATTAAGAAATTGAATAGCTTGTGGATTGTCAAAAAAACGATCCACATGCTTGAGCGCACAAAACCATGGGGCTTTCAGGGATTGTCGTTGTTGTACGTTTCGCGCTTTTTTGCAGAAGCTATCATGAAAGGGCAACTTGCCACTCGTGCTTCTGCCATTTCATTCCGGCTCTTCCTCGCCTTTTTTCCGGCTATCATCATGTTGCTTACGATGATTCCTTACATCCCGATTGCCAATTTTCAGGAATCGTTATTCGATAGTATCCGCGGATTTTTTCCGGGTGACACCTTCAGTTTATTTGAGGAAACGCTTGATGATCTTATCAATCAAAAACACAGTGGGCTTCTTTCCATTGGTTTTGTGTTGGTGATCTATTATGCGTCAAATAGCATCAACGCGATTCTCATCGGATTCAATACGAGTTATCACATAGATGAAAAACATCACCCGGTGATGATGCGGATTGCAAGCATCGTTTTGATTTTTGTGCTGGGATTTTTTATGTTGCTCGCGGTTGTACTCATTTTGTTCAGTGGAACGGCTTTCGAATATTTGCATCAAATTGGTATCATAGGCGATCGGGGCTATATACCCATTCTCAATTTTGCAAAGTGGATTGTGTCTGTTGCTCTGATGTATGCCATCATCAGCACACTATACAATTTTGGTGCACGTAGAAAAGTGCGGCATTTCCGATTTCTGAATGCCGGAGCAACATTCGCCACTTTTTGTTTTGTGATGACGTCCATCGGATTTGCCTACTTCGTAAGTAATTTTTCTTCCTACAATAAGTTATACGGATCTTTGGGTACTTTGCTTGTGCTGCTGATCTGGCTCAACATCAATTGCGTTATTATTTTGATGGGATTTGAACTTAATGCGAGCATTAAGAAAGCGCATCGCAGCATTCCAAAACCAACTCCAGTCATTAAAAACAGTGTAAAAGAATGAAATACATAATTGCTTTATTTTTAACTGCAGGGTGCTCCTTCCTGCAAGCGCAAACCGTATTGGGCCGCTGGCAAACCATAGATGATGAGTCGGGCAAAAAAAAATCCATCGTCGAGATTTATGAAGAAGGCGGTAAGGTGTTTGGAAAAGTGGTTCAGCTTTTTCGTGATCCGGATCAGGACCAAAATCCCATTTGCGACAAATGTGATGACGATCGAAAAGACCAATTTGTGTTGGGCATGGTGGTGTTGAGAGATCTGATTCTGAAAGACGGCTACTATCAATCAGGAACCATTTGTGATCCTAACAATGGCAAAGTCTATAAATGCGAAATGTGGTTGAGTGGTGATGATACGAATAAGCTCGAAATTCGAGGCTATTGGGGGTTTTTGTATCGGACACAAACCTGGATCAGACTATAAAAGAGTGTGAGAGCGAGTGTGAGTTATGAGAACGTGGATTGCAATTCTCGTTCTGAACCTTACGTCATGCTTGATTTCGTGATTTTATGCACTACAAATCGAATGGTGATCAGGCCGTGGTTGAAAACTGTTTTGGCCCAACCATAATGCTTCGCAAGTATTTCAAATCGTTCGCTTAATCCTTGCTTTCTTTGGGAGGAGGAAACACCTCCCTCCAGAAATTTCGATATGTAGATTTTAGTGTTAACTACCTTCTTCGCATTCTTCAATACGCGAATGGTCCAATCTATATCACTGCTTATTTTATATTCCAGATTGTAAGGAACACAAATTGATTTTCGAACGAGCAGCGATTGATGAGATACACACATGCCCATCTGCAAACTTCTCCAGTTGAGCTGAGTCGGAGGTGTCAGCCTTCTTTCTCCAAGTTCTTTTCCATTTTCATCCACCACCATCGTATTGCCATAATACACGTCTTCATCAGTGCCAGTCTCCATGATTTTTTTCAGCGTGTCTTTAGAATAAAACTCATCTCCCGCATTTAAAAACAACACGAATTCTCCCGATGCAACAGCCTGACCTTTATTCATCGCTTCATAGATTCCATTGTCTTTTTCCGAAATAACTCTAAGCTCGGGACGTGCAAATCGATTCACGATTTCCAACGTATTGTCCCTTGATAATCCATCGACAACAAGATGTTCGATATGCGGCCACGACTGTTCAGCCACACTGATCATCGTTCGTTCAACAACGGCAGATGCATTGTAAACTACTGTGATGATAGTGATGACCGGTGAGGCGCTCATTTATTTGTGTTGATCAAAAAGAATGATGGTCTGCAATATTAGTTGATGACAGTGCTGGATTCACCATGCTCTGAACACCCGGTGAAACAGGATTATTTTTATTTGGAATGATCCATTACAACTGTGATGCAGGAAAGGATATCGCAAATCAATCGTTCATAAAATCCCATCGATTTCTTGCGCCGACCTTACCAACGAATACATTTGCGACTAGTCGCACTTCACAGTAAAAAAGGTAGCGTGCACTTTAACGCATTCATATTTGATCATAGATGGAATTCTTTTTGAAAAATCCTTTGACTGTCTGGCTGCGTTGGTGGCTCAAAGTGTTGCTTGTCAAATTAAAATATGCCGGCAAACACATACACATTGAGTACCTGGCAGAATTGAATTCGGTGAAGTTCGACGAATATAACACGATACGCAAATATGCCCGGTTGCGTGACATTTCTCTTGGCCGATTTACGTATGTCGGTCGCGAATCGCAAGTGTATCATGCGCAAGTAGGTGCATTCTCCTGTATCGGACCGGATGTCATCATTGGTCCCGGAGAACATCCCACCAAATATTTTGTTTCATCGCATCCGATGTTTTATTCAACTCTTGAACAATCGAATCCTGTCATCGTCGAAAAAAATCTCTTCGAAGAATTTGCGACGACCCATATTGGTAATGATGTCTGGATTGGCGCACGTGCTATTCTGAAAACGGGCGTTCGAATTGGCGACGGTGCGATCATCGCCGCCGGTGCAGTTGTTTCCAAAGATGTTGAACCGTACAGCATTGTAGGAGGTATTCCGGCGAAACATATACGCTATCGATTTTCTGCTGAACAGATTGCAATACTCGAAAAGGTAAAATGGTGGGAAAAGGATCTTGATTGGTTAATCGCACATAAGAATGAATTTGTGCATATCGATTCATTTATGGCCGGTTTGAAGTCTTATCAACCTCTCCCGGATAGTAATGGCTGAGAGGCTTTCCAACAGTATCTGCCAAATACTGTCTGTCTTATTAACTTCGCTGCATATCATTTTAAGAAAACACTATGCTTGACCTGAATGGCAGATCCATACTCATTACCGGGGGAACCGGATCATTGGGTACGCATCTCACCAAAACTATACTTGAACGCTGGCCAAACGTCAGGAGACTTGTAATCTATTCTCGAGACGAACAAAAACAATTTCAAATGGCACAGGAATTTCCACATTCGAAATTCAATGCCATCCGATATTTTATTGGTGATATCCGGGATTTTCATCGGCTCAAAACAGCCATGAAAGACATTGACTATGTAATTCATGCTGCGGCTATGAAACACGTTCCAATTGCCGAATACAATCCAATGGAATGTGTAAAAACAAATGTCCTTGGAGCTGAAAATGTCATCAATGCGTGCATGGAATCGGGCGTGATAGGAGTTGTAGCATTGTCAACAGACAAAGCTGCTGCTCCGATTAATCTGTACGGAGCAACCAAACTTTGTTCAGACAAACTTTTTGTCGCTGCCAATAATATCCGCGGAAAAAATCCGGTGAAATTTTCTGTTGTTCGTTATGGTAATGTGATGGGAAGCAATGGTTCGGTCATTCCATTCTTCATGAAAAAAAGACACGAGGGTACATTGCCTATCACGGATCCGAATATGACACGGTTCAATATTTCTCTTCAGGACGGCGTTGAACTAGTGTTACACGCATTAGAACATGCCTGGGGTGGCGAAATTTTTGTTCCGAAAATTCCATCGTACAAAATAACGGATGTAGCAGAAGCAATTGCGCCAGGCTGTAAGCAAGAGATTGTAGGAATTCGTCCTGGTGAAAAAGTGCATGAAGAAATGATCACGTCATCTGATTCATTTACGACTTACGATTTAGGAAGATACTATGCAATACTTCCGCAAGTTCCGATTTTCAAACTCGAAGATTTCATCACTCATTTCAAAGCAAAAAAGGTCGAACAAGGTTTCAACTATAACTCAGGTCAAAATCATGAATGGGTTTCACCGGCTGAGCTAAGGACCCTTATTGTAGAACACGTTGATCCGGATTTTAGAATAAACTGAGAGCCTGTGAAGAATTCAAACAAAAAAATGAATTTATATCATGCCTGACCTTCATTCACCTAAAATCGGTATCATTACACAAGCGCGCATGACGAGTACAAGGCTACCGGGTAAAGTATTGATGGAAGTAGGTGGAAAATCCATTCTCCAACACCACATCGAACGACTAAAACAAACCGGATACGAAGTAGTCATTGCAACTACTAACAATGTGGAAGATGATCCGATCGTTGAATTTGCCAGTCAAAAAAATATCGATTGTTATCGAGGCAGTGAGCACGACGTACTCGCCAGATTCATGGATGTGCAGCACGAAAAAAAACTCGATATGATCGTTCGTGTCACCTCAGATTGCCCGCTGATCGACCCTTCATTGATTCAAAAAGGAGTGCAACTTTATCTCGAAGAACAAGATGATCATTTGTATGTGAGCAATTGTTTTCCGAGAACCTATGCGCGTGGTTTTGATTTTGAAGTCTTCAGCGGAAAGATGCTCGAAGAAGCTTTTCTTGACGGGCTTGAAGCAGAAGATCGCGAACATGTGACACCCTATCTTTGGAAGAATAAACCCGGTCATTTTCATTTGAAAAATATTTCACAGCAAATGAATAATGGTCTTCTTCGTATTACGATCGATACACCAGAAGATTTTGAGCTCATCGAAATTCTCATAGAAAAATATCACGCAGAAAAAATGAATTTCGTAATGATCGAAAACATTTTGAATGCTCACCCGGAACTGGTTGCAATCAACGAACATATCGAGCAGAAAAAAAATTGAACAAATGAACACCATCCACAAACAATTTCAACTCGACGGATACGCGCTGAAAAAAAGTGTTTTTACAGAAGAGGAAATCAAAACTTTTCGCAAATTGGTGTATCAACAATATGAAGAAGATGAGAAGAATGGTCTGACATTTTCACTCGCGAAAATGAAGTCACATGCGAAATATGCAAAAGGTGACTTATTGAGCAAAAGACTACTTCACACCATACTACTTGACGACCGTGTGCTTGCTTTTGCCCGTGAAGTATTGGGAAGCGATCAACTGATTTACTTTGGCGATAGTTCCTATCAGATCGGTACCGGATTGCGTGGCTTTCATCGCGATTCCATTGATCGGGAAAACCTGGATGGACCTGATTGGAAAAGTCCTTACACCTTAATTCGTGTGGGTATTTATTTGCAGAATCACAAAAACTTCAGTGGTGGATTAAAAGTAAAACCAGGCACACACTCCAAAGCAAATGGACCGACTGTTTTTGTAGAAAACGAAGTCGGTGATGTTGCAAGTTGGAGTCTGATGTTGCTTCATAGCGGAAACGCTGTTCGACTCAAAGGACTCTCACATCTGAGCATTGATAGTTCCAGTATTGAAAACAGGATACCTTCCTTTCTGAAAAAAGATGAAGAGCAGGAACGGATCTCCATGTTTATGACATTCGCTGCACCTTCAGAACACGTCGATCGATACATTCGGGAATATGAATTGAAGCGGGAAGACACTATTTCCCACCTCAAATCTTCACGCTATTCAGCGGATGTTCTCGCCCTCGCTGCGCAAAAAGGTGTAGAAATAAAAGTTTTGTTTCCAGAACAACAAACTGCCAAAGTCTGAATGCGAAGAGTTGTCATACGCTGCGATGGAGGAACCGATATCGGTATGGGACATGTGGTGCGTGGGGTGGCGTTAGGAGAAATGCTCTCTGGTCATTTCGAAATTTTATTCATACTGCAGGAAACAGAAAAGTCCATTCTTCAATTTATTGAAACAAATGGATTCAAACATCAAACACTTCCTCGCACGGCGGACTATGAAAATGATGCATCCAAATTCGTGGAGCAACTTCAACCGGAAGACATCGTTGTACTTGATGGGTATCATTTTAAGACAGACTATCAGCAAAAGATAAAAGCTTCAGGCCATCAGTTGGTAGTGATAGATGATCTTCATGCGTGGCATCATGCAGCGGATGTGGTGATCAATCATGCAGATGGAATTGTTAGGGGTGATTATGATTGTGAATCGTACACACAACTTTGTCTTGGCTTCGATTATCTTTTGTTGCGCAAAGCTTTTCTTCAATATAAAAAAAGAAAAAAAGAAGTCACGTCGGTTCGAAAATGTCTCATCAGTATGGGCGCCGCAGACGTGAATAACCTAACTCAAAAATTTACTGAAGCGCTCTTATCGATGCCTTCGATCGAACAAATTGTATTGCTTGCAAGTGATGTCAATCCGCATCTGCCAGCACTCAAAACCATGCAGAGTCAATTTCCTGATCGGATCATTATCCAACAAAATTTATCTGCGGAAATGTTGGCTGAGCAGATCCATGAAGTAGATGTGGTGATTTGTCCGGCGAGTAGCATATCGCTGGAGGCGTGTGCGGTGGGTTGTATTGTGTTAACCGGAACAACAGCTATTAATCAAAAGGCAAACGCCAAAGGCTTGGTTGAAAATAAAATGGTTTTAGACCTTGGCGATTTTAATACGCTCACGATGGAAAACCTTCAACAAAATTTGAAGTCAATAAGCATCAATGCCGGAATTGAAAACATCTTGATAAATCAACAGAATAAATTAGATAGACAATCTGGTCAAAGAATATTGAATGCATTCAAAACTCTTAATTATCATGACTCCAGTTCATTGCTAACCTTCAGAAAGGCAACTGAATCCGACCTCCTGGTCTATTTCGATTGGACAAACGATCCAGAGGTAAGAAGGAATTCTTTTGAAAGCTCACCTATTTCTTTAGCTGATCATAAGAAGTGGTTTCATAAGAATGTACACTCAGATGCAATATTGATGTTGCTGTTCTCAATGAAACAACATCCCATAGGACAGCTGAGATTTATTATTGAAAATGACAAAGCACTACTCAACTATTCCATCGACCAAAATTTCCGCGGCAAAGGCTTTGCACAGCAAATTATAAAAGCAGCAATTCAAGAGCTAAAGAGATTAAAACCTCATGTTCAAAAAGTCATTGCTGAGGTCAAGACAGAGAACATTGCTTCAGTCAAATCATTCGAAAGAATTGGATTTGCCAAGGGTGATATTAAAAGAGATAAAATAATCTTTAGGCTTGAACTGCCTGTATAATTATTTTTGATGGAGATTAAACACTAAAACTTGATTAGATGAAACAATCCATTCCGAGTCTTTTTCTGGTCTGCTTATCAGCGCTGATCATAACACTCAACACAAAAGCACAAGAAAACAATCATTGGTACTTAGGATCAAATGGATTGAGTATTCATTTTGAAGTCAACGGCTTGCCAACACTGACTTATAATTCGTATACACCCTATGGTTGGGCAGGCTGCGGTGTGCTGAATAATAACATCTATGGAAATCCTGTGTTTTATACAGATGGGCAGATAGTGGTTGACAGAACTCACCAGATCATGCCGAATGGTGAGGACTTAAACGGTGGAAACTCTACTCACAGTTCCGGGAAAATTTGCGCTCGTCCAGGACATCCTGGTCAGTATTATGTCTTTTCAATTAATACTTCAACAGAGTCATCATTCATTGATAATCTGTATTACTCTATTGTGGATACATCTCTTGTAGGAAATGGAAGCATAACAAATCCACTGGGAGATGTGATCAACGGAGAGAAAAATAATTTGCTCAACTCAGATGTTTCCGAATCTCTGGAATTAATCGCAGGTGACGAAGATTTTTATTGGTTGATTTCACCACGATACTATGATGCGACGATTGACATATTTCGCATTGACGAAAATGGAATCTCTCTTGCCAACAGCTTCGATTACAGCATTGACATGTTAGATGTGCAAGCGATTCGTTATTCAAAAGCCAATCACAAACTTGCAATGGGAAGCTTTGGCGAAAATGACCCAATTTTGATTTTCGATTTTGATCACCTCAATGGAAGTCTCTCTGCCCCTATGGAAGTGCCCGGGAACTTTGGGACTTCCTCCAATCCATATGCAGGAATTATTGATCTCGAGTGGTCCCCCAACGGCACAAAACTTTATATGTCAAAGTACCGTGGAAATACTCCTGTTTCAGGCGGAAAACTCTTTCAATATGACCTCAACAATCCGAATGAAGACGCGGTACTTATTCACCAAATTTCCGCTACAAATACGTATGTATCGAAAGGTCTTAGGCTTGGTCCCGATGGAATCATCTATTGGTTATATGTCAATACAACTCCCGGAACAATAGAATACATTGCTGGTATTCTCAACCCTGATGAATCCGGCACCAGTTGTAACCTACAACTACAATACTTGACTTGTGACGTTGAGCTAAATTTCACAGGTCTATTTCCAAACATAGCGCTGGAGTTCAAACCAGAATCTGCCAATTTCATTGAATCAAACATAAACGTTCCAAAACTAATTTGTTACCCTCAGCCAGCTAAGGATGAACTAAATCTGACAATCGAATCGAATCTCAATTCTAAAGAAATCCAAGTCGAAATCTCTGACATGAGTGGTCAATTGGTTTACAACAAAAAAATCAGAAGCCTCAATAACAACATAAAGATCGAAACAACTACTTATTTGCCCGGAATCTATATGGTAAAAGTTCGTTCCGAAAGCTTCGTTACCACCACAAAATTTATCAAAATCTGATTAGTCAGTGACTTTTATTGATTGACCGGCTGTAATATCGCAGGCAATCGAGAACTATGTCATTTTTTAATCAAAAACAACCCTTCATCATCGCCGAGATGAGCGGCAATCATAACCAATCACTCGAACGTGCATTGGAGATTGTGGATGCTGCTGCTGCAGGTGCGCACGCTCTCAAGCTGCAAACCTATACCGCCGACACTATCACCATGAAAGGCGCTTATCGTATTGAAGATAAAAACTCATTGTGGGCTGGTGAAGAATTGTTTGATCTGTACAGCAAAGCATACACTCCATGGGAATGGCATGCTCCTATCTTTCAACGGGCTATGGAAAAAGGCATGCTCGCATTCAGTTCGCCTTTTGATGAAACGGCAGTTGATTTTCTCGAATCATTGAATGTTCCGCTTTACAAAATTGCTTCCTTTGAAAATACACATCATCCCCTGCTTCGTAAAGTGGCAGCTACCGGAAAACCAATCATCATGAGTACCGGTGTTTCTTCCTTTGATGAAATACATGAAAGCGTCGATGTGCTGCGTAAGGCAGGTTGTCGCGAATTGATCTTGCTAAAATGTACAAGTACCTACCCTGCTACTCCGGAGAACACGAATCTTAAAACGATTCCGTACATGCAGGAGCAATTCAAATGTGAAATCGGACTATCGGATCACACCATGGGAATTGGTGTTGCCATTGCTTCCGTTGGACTTGGTGTACGCGTAATTGAAAAACATTTCACGCTTCGTCGTGCAGATGGTGGCGTGGACAGTGCTTTTAGCATGGAGCCACACGAACTTAAATTGTTAGTGGAAGAATCTGAGCGCGCATTTCTCGCCCTTGGACATATTCAAACAGAAGTACAGGATATAGAAAAGAAAAGCCTACTCTACAAAAGATCAATCTACATTTCAAAAGATTTGGAAGCCGGAGAAATACTTAGTGAAGAAAATCTCCGAATCATCAGACCTGCTCTTGGCCTTGCACCAAAATATTGGGAAGAGGTCATCGGCAAAACTATCAACCAATCTTCCAAAGCAGGAACGCCACTATCCTGGGAAATGATTGATAAAAACTGAGAAAGTCAAAACATGGGAATTGTAATCAAACAGGCTGTCAGAACTACCTTGTATTCGTATGTCGGTGCGATACTCGGATTTCTCACTGTCTGGTACATGAACCGACAGTGGCTTACTACTGAGCAAAACGGATTGCTGAATTTGTTGATCTCCATTTCTCTCATAACAGGTTCTCTCAGTAATCTCGGTATGGCAGGAGTGACTACTCGAATGTTCCCACACTTCAGGGACTCCATCAAAAAGCATAATGGCTTTCTTTTTTATCCGCTGGTCATTACACTCGCTGGTTTCGTTTTGTTTCTGGTGTTGTATTTTGTTTTTCGGGATGAAGCCATTGCAAGGAATATGGAAAAGTCCAGACTCTTCGCAGAAAATATCTTCTACATCCTTCCGCTTACTTTTTTTCTGGCGTTGTTTTACATTTTTGATGCTTATTCAAGATCTGTTTATCTGACCACCGCCGGCGTTGTTGTCAAAGAAGTGCTTTTGCGCGTTGTCATTCTCATCGCCGCGTATCTCTACCATATCGATGTGATTGGGTTCGATGCATTTGTTTTGATTTATTGCTGTTCCTTCTGCGCAATAGGCATCGCAGTCGCAATTTATCTCTACTCACAAAATGAATTTCATATCGGAAGAGTGAAGGGATACCTCACTCCTACTCTACGCAAAGAACTCATTTATGTCGCCGGATTTTCTATCATCACCGGTTTGAGTAGTTTGCTCATTTCTTCTATCGATAAAATTATTGTCAACGATAAATTGGGGCTGGCATCAGCGGGTGTATTTGCCATTGCTACTTACTTCGGAAGCATCATTCAAATTCCCGCACGTTCAATTATTCGCATCACTTCAAGCGTTGTTGCCGATTCGTGGAAAAGTGGTGACCTCGAAAACATCCGTTCTGTGTATCATAAAACATGTCTCAATCAAATGGTGCTTGGCACAATTCTCTTTCTTGCCATTTGGGTTAATCTCGACAATATCATGCTATTGATGCCAAAAGAATATGAAGAAGGAAAATGGGTGATCGTTCTTATGGCATTCGCCTATCTCATCGATATGTCAACCGGAATAAACGGTGTCATCATTGCTACTTCCAAATATTTCAGATACGACACTTACTTTATGTTGCTGCTGGTGGTTGTCACCTATCTCACGAACATGATGCTAATTCCTATCTATGGATTGACAGGTGCTGCCATTGCTGCATGCATCACTTATTTTTTGTATAATTTACTTCGATATTTATTCATCTGGAAAGTATTCAAAATGCAGCCATACAATATTGATTTTGCGAAAGTGATTCTATTCGCTTGCATCGCATTCATGCTTGCACTGGTTGTTCCATTGACAGGATATCCATACATGGACGTGTTTATCCGGGGCACAATTGTCTGCACTTCCTTTGGACTTCTCATATACAGATCAGGGGTAACACCAGATATCAATCAGACAGTGCAAAAAATTCTTTTGCGACTGAAAAAATACTGAGTAACTTATTTAGTTACAAAACTGACAATAGTCGCAACCTTTCGTGTGTTCGAATTTTTCAAGAGAATAAACAGCTTTGACCCAATCCATAAATGCTGATTCGAATCGTTCCAAAGTTTCATTTGTCACTTGCTCCTTCTTGCCTTCCAGGAATTTATATCCACTGTCATGATTCGTAAAGCTATAAAATCCTGCACGAATATTCTCCGCTGCATGACCTTCGCCGGCGTACATATAAATATATGCCAATAACTGAAGTTGTTTAGCGGATTTGTTGTGTTTAAATAAAATCTCAATTTCAGGTTTTAGTTCGGTGTCTTCATCTTTAACGCTGCCCGTCTTATAATCGAGTATATAGTCAATACCGGAAATACGATCGAGTCGGTCACCCTTTCCTTTCATAACAACCGGCCGGTCCCAACCATACTTTTCATGTTCGACTGAACGGATTAATGAAAACTCCACTTTAAGTAAAGTCATTTGAAGTTGTTCCTTGTTTCTGGCGATTAAAAGTTCTTCTTCGTATCGGATTATTCTAATCAACATGGTTTTAGCCACCGATCTCGCCAGAAGATTAAATCCGGTGTCAGTTCCATGTGAAGAATAATTGGCTGAAATAGATTCATCCAAATAAAAATCCATAGATTCTTCAAGACTTTTATAGTCTGCATTCGTCGGGAATGAATCGACATACTGCGAATAAAATTTTTCAAGGACGTGGTGAATCACTGTACCGAATGTAGCAATGCTCATCTGTTCTTCATGCACGACTTCTTCGCCGAGTCCAATGATGTATCGGTAATAAAAATCAAGTGGACACTGATTGAATTTGTTGATTGCAGATGGTGAAATCCCATGTGCCAATATTTGATCCAATCTTTTTCTCGCAAAATCACTATTTACAACAGATTGCCTCAATGCAAAATCAGCACTAAGACTCAAACTTTTTTTATGAATAAATAATTTCGAATTGAATTTTGGGAATTCATTTTCTATCTGCGTCAGGTATCGACTTTGTTCTGTTCCTTTAAAATCTCCTGAAACAGTTGAATATAACAAATGTACTTTTTGAGCAAAATGCAGGAGTCTGTAAAAAGTGTATGCATACATCGCATCCTTCTCGTCAGGCATCGGAAGATGGTGATGATGACGCAAATCAAATGGAATAAAAGACTGTTCATGCGAACTTCCCGGCAACGAATCTTCGTTGGCATCCAATACAAATACATGTTGAAAATCGAGAGCGCGTGTTTCAACCATACTCAACACTTGCAATCCTTGAATTGGCTGACCATCATAAAATATACGATCTCTGGAGGCGGTCAATTCAAACAAATCTTTCAACGCATTCCAGTTGTTGAGGTAACTATGCCGCTCTGATAAATCAATCAACTGACGCAGCACTTCCTTCAGCTTTAAGCCTGCAACTGCAACAAAATCTATTTCGGATTCTTCAAAGTTGATGGAGACAATAAGTTCACTTAAAACATCGGTTGTTACCACATCTCGGTTCAGCAATTTCAGTAATGACGTAACACCAGCATAACGTCTCATCAACTCATTCAGTGATAACTGATCATAAAAAACTCTTTTTTCCTTCCTGATTTCTCTGATCAACTCACGACTCTCTTCGTCATGATGTTTCATTTCTATCAACAATTGAAACCATTCAATCAGGTCCTGGAAATAAATTCCCTGCGATTTTGTTTCCTGACTAAGTTTCAGTCGCAGGAAAAACAAAGTCCATTTAACCGGAAGGCTCTCGGTCAATGGAATTCCTGCTGCGATATTCACGGGTACTTTGATGTCGGACAAAATAGAAAGCAAAGCATCCAATCCGGACAGATCCGGCAATACAACACACGTGTTGTTCAGTTCCTCTGCCGACATTTTTTGCAGCAGTTCAGCGACACTAAAAGCTTGCGATATAGATGTGGTGCATTGATAAAAAGTAATTTCCTTTTCAACAGTAGAAAAGTGATCTCCAATCCAATTGAGCTTGATTGACTTTGACAATAACTGACGTGCAAAAAAACCTGCTTCGTGCATCGGGTTTTCAACATATAAACGATCAAAATCCCAATATGCATCGCAGACATTGGAGTTTTGAATTTCCTGAAACAACTTCAATTCCGCTGGAGAATAAGAAGCGATACCCACAAAATAAACTGAATTCCCTTTTAAGTCTTCTTTCACCTTTGCAAAGTGAAAAAGCACACTTTTCAAGAGACTCTGATACGTCCAGATGTTCTTAGCTTCAGATTGGGCAATGAATTCATTATGAAGATCGGATAACTCCGACCAGAACTTCATGTATTCTATCTGACCGGCTGATAATGTTTTACTGTTGAAGCTCCAGCCGTCAATTTCACGAATATCTCTCAAATCCGAAAATATTTTATCCGGATCAACCAGACTCGAATCAATATCATTAAAATCCTTCAAAGCCAATCCTGCCCATTTGATAAATGCAACAAAATCTTCGGGTCGGGAAGAAATTTTCAGATGACATTCATACAGGAAAATGAGGAGATCAATTTCCGAAGAGATTCGTCTTTGACTCAAATATTCAACGAACTCCGGCATGATCAAAAATCTGGGCAACCAGAAGGCCTTGCCCATCCGCTTACTAAGATATTCTCGAATAAAAAGTTTAGCGCGTTTTGCAGGCAATACAATAATCACCTCCGATAAGTCGGAGGGATGTCTCTGCAAAATATCTTCTGCAACACGATCAAGAAATTTTTTATTCAAACAAATATTTGTTATGGGGAATTTTAATCCGCGTTAAACTTCGGGTGAAAATACAATTCGCGTACAAATGTTTGAAAAGTGAGCAATAAAAAGTAATGCTGAACGAAAATGTCACCGGACATTTTCCTTTCATTTTCATTGTTGTCCGACAAGAAGTGTGTAGGATCAAGCTATCGCTCGCCGGAGTAATTAGAAGTCTGATGTCAGAAGTAAGAAGGTTAAGTTAGAATACTTGGATATTTTCATCAACCTGACATGATTTCAACCAATCACAGAAAGAAATACTCTTCGGAATAAATGCTTTAACGAGCGTAACTGCTCATTTTCTGACTTCTGACCTCTGACTTCCTGAAACATCGTGGCGGTTTAATATCATCATTCTAAATTTAATCGGACAACAATGTTTCATTTTATGTTTCACTTTTCAATTCTATGTTGTTGCACTTTTGTGGGATGAATTACGATTTCCCGCAGTACAGAAAACTGAAAAACGAAAAAAGTTTCTATTTCATTGAATCATTAGTAGTCGTTCACGAAGTACAGCAGATGGGCAATCGCTGGACCGAGCACACATTAAAAGCAAAAATTCTTCCGGAACGATTGCACATTAGTGATATCCTCGAAGGGACGAACGGAATCTATCTGACCATCACCAAAGAGGAGTTCGAAAAATTCAAAACGAATTGTATCAACAACCTCAAGCTGTTTTAAATCTTGATAAATCGGTTAAAAACATACGCTAACCAACGCAACAAACACATCGCCCTCACTCCAATTTTGGCTTGATATGCAAATACAGGAAAAAGTCTCGCTTAAATCATTCAATACGTTCGGAATTGATGCAACTGCCAGATACTTCGCAACGTTTTCTTCAGCCGAAGAACTTGTACAACTTTTGGCTGATCCCATTTGTCACAACAACCAGCGATTGATTCTGGGTGGGGGAAGTAATTTGCTTCTCACCAGAAATTTTGAAGGAATTGTTCTAAAAAATGAACTGAAAGGCATTGAACTTATCAGCCAGGATGAACAACATTACTACGTGAGATCCAATGCTGGTGAGGCCTGGCATTCCTTTGTGATGCATTGTATTGAAAAAAACTATGCCGGTGCTGAAAACCTCTCTCTCATTCCTGGTTGTGTTGGCGCCAGTCCAATGCAAAATATTGGTGCCTATGGAGTTGAAATCAAAGACATTTTTCATTCGCTGGATGCCATGCATATTTCGGATAGAACAATCAAAACATTTACGTTGGACGAATGTGCCTTTGGTTATCGTGAGAGCATATTTAAGCGTAAAGAAAAAGGCAATTGGATTATTTTATCTGTGACCTTCCGACTCAACAAAAGAGCTGTACTAAATACGAGTTATGGCTCAATTGAAGAAGAACTGGATAAAATGAATCTCGATAAAATTTCTATTCGGGATATAGCAAAAGCAGTGATTAATATCCGTTCATCCAAATTACCGGATCCGGCTGTTGTCGGAAATGCTGGAAGCTTTTTTAAGAATCCTGTAGTTCCTGTAGAAGTTTATGATGCGATTAAACGCAGTTACAACAACGCGCCATCTTATCCTTTAAACGATCATGAAGTAAAAGTTCCTGCCGGTTGGCTCATCGAACATGCCGGATGGAAAGGAAAAAATCTGGGCAGGTATGGCGTCCACGACAGACAGGCTTTGGTCCTTGTCAACTATGGTGGTGCAACAGGAAAAGAAATCTATGATCTCAGCACCTCTATCATCAATGATATTAAACAGAAGTTCGGTATCGAACTGGAACGAGAAGTGAATATCATTTGAGTCAATCAGAATTTCGCACAAGGCATGATACGGATCTTTTTTGATCTGTTATTGTGTTTACTCGACCATTGGTATACAAGTGACAACTCATGCGAACCTGCAGAGCTGCCAATTCCCAATTTTGAAACAGTGATATCGTAGCTGTATCCGAATTTGTAACGTGAGGCCTGGAAGCCAAGCAATACGGCAACAGCATCGTGATTGGCATATCCATATCCATTACTCTTCATTGGTAATCCCCGATACCAGACACCAAGAATAATTGGAGAAAACTCGTAATAAAATCCAAAATCCAATTGATCGAATTGCTGCTGTGATAAATAATTTGCGGCAAGCACCATGTAATGATCCAGGCGGGTCAATGAATTTCCTTTCACACGGATTCGCAACCCTCCATGCGCAGAAATTTTTCTCGCAAGTGGACTTTCGTTGGTATTGTAAAAAGACTGATCAGGAGAATTATTGTGGAAAGCAGATAGTCCAAACCAGAACTTTGGTCCATAGGTTAGTAATCCTGCTCCCATATCAAAATAATTCACCGGTCGGATCGTGCCTTGCTCCAGAGATGGCTGACTTCCGTCTCTGATCATCTGATCATAAAAAGTGAGTTTATCAAAATCGATGTTTTTGGTTACGTATCCGAATTGAAGTGCCGGACGAAAAAACCAATTACGTTTGATGCGTGCCTCATACGCATATTGAAATGAAACCGCGGTTGTACGCAGCGCTCCGGTTCCGGCTTTATCGTAGTTTACCAGAAGCCCCATGCCACTATTGATATTCGGCATAAACTGATCGAACGACATATTAAAAGCAGAAAATCCTCCGGGAATTGCAGCCCATTGATTGCGGTATTGAGCGCTCAAACGATTCTGAATCGACGCGCCTGCAAAAGCAGGACTAACCGCTGTCGGTACAGCATAAAACTGCGTGAATTGCTGGTCTTGAGATACCACATTGGCAGCATGCAAGGTGAGAAGCAATGTCAGTATATAAAGTTTTTTCATCTTTTTGTCAGGTTAGGTATTTCTCACACTTCTCAAATCTTTCATTTCTATTTTACAATCAATGTTACATCTCCGGATAATTCTGCATGCTGACCATCAATGAAGGTTGCACGCACTTTCCAGACATAAACATCTTGCTTCGAAGGTTCACCTCGATAATATCCATCCCATCCACGATTGACGTCGTTGCTCTCAAAAAGCATTTCACCCCATTTATTGAAAATCTGCAACTGATATTTATCCACACCATTATGAATCGGGAAGAAGACATCGTTATCAAAACTTCGAGTATCATAAATGCCATTACTGCTTCCATTCGGATTTGGTGAAAACGCATTTGGAAAATCAATCAACCCGGATGCTTTTGCAGTTACAACATCAGGCAACATCATCGTATCAGGACAGCCATACTGATTGTCCGCAACTAACATGATGCTGTAATCTCCTTCCGCCTGATAGTAGTACAAAGGATTTTCCTCTACAGAAGAATTGCCATCACCAAAGAACCACGTATACGAATTAGCGTACTGGGAAAGGTTGAGACAATACACCGGTTCTCCAGGTACATTCACCTCATTCGGTGTAACCGTGAATGCAGCCTGTGCTCTTGGATATACATGTATAATTTGTTCTTGCACCATTTGATCTGTTGTACCATCAGGTCCCAACACTGTCAACGAAACGGTATATGTACCCGGCTGCCAATAAGTATAAACCGGATTGGTTGCATTCGCAGCACCACCATCTCCGAATGCCCAATTTGAAGTCAGTGCATTTTCACTAAGATTTGTAAATGTTACTTCCAGTGGAACACAACCTTCAGCAGGTCCCAGGAAATCTGCATGTGGAGCAGGCGGCAGAATTTCAATTGTTTGATAGGTCGTATCACTGCAGGAACCATTGCTCACAACCAACTGTATTGCATATTCTCCCCAAGCGTCATAGGTATATGTTCCTGGTTCAGTGTCATACAGTTCGGTCACATCACCCATATTCCAGGTGCTGCTGAGCGATCCTCCGATAGTCGTATTGTCCAACGTGATCGTTGCATCCGGCCACAATTGTGTTTGAGGATCCACCGTAAATCCGGCCACCGGATTTGAATAAACATGTATAGTAGTAGTGGCAGTATCGGAACACCCAAAACTATCATACAAGACATAAGTTACAAGATAGGTGGTGTCTGTTGTTCCCCAATTGAAGAACACATGTGAAGGTTCATATTCGTTAGACATATCACCATCACCAAAATCCCAGGAATACGAATCACCTCCATCACTGGTATTATCAAAATAAATTTCCAAAGGTGAACATCCTTGTTCAAGCGAATAAAAGCTTGCTGTGATTTCAGGAGCAATGTCGATTGTGAGATCATCGGTACTCATACAACCGAATGATGTTGTAGCAATTAAAGAAATGTAATAAGTATAAATTTCATCTGTGACATTCACATATTCGAAGTCGTGGTATTCAGCATCCGTTGTGGAAGTTTGTCCTGTGCCATAAGACCAGGTAAAATTATCTGCACCGATGGAAGCATTGTAGAATGTCACCAATGTCGGATAACAACCCATCACTGTATCAATTTGAGCGACAGCTTGTGGAGTGTGCATTACATGTATGACTTGTGAAGCCGTATCGGCGCATCCATAGAGATTGATCGCAATCAGTTGCGCGGTATAGTCTTCGTCATCCACAAATCCGGTGGAGTACAAATGAGAAGGCGCAGTGAGTTGAGATACTTGTGCGTCACCAAAACTCCATTGGTAAGAAACGGCTCCAACACTTTGATTGACAAACATGGCATTGAATGGTGAACATCCGATGGTGTCAACTGCGAATGCCGCAATCACATCTGGATATAAACTGAATATGCCGGTTGAAGTCGCAGTGCATCCAAATTCGGTTACAGCTGTGAGTGTAATGTTATAGGTTGAACTTCCATCAATCGGCTCTCCAAAATCATGTATATGTTGAGCAGCACCATTCTGTGATGTCTGACCATCTCCATAGTTCCAGTTGAATGTGGTTGCTATAGTTGAATTGTTGGTGATTTCAACCGGAGATGGCTCACATGCTGCACTTTCACTTAAAGTAAAATCAGCGATGGGAGCAGGATAAATTGTCAAGGGCAGGGTCGTTGTCACATTGCATCCGTAAGAAGACGTCACCATCAATTGTACATCAAACACCTGAACAGTGTCAGAAGGATTGACGAAATAAATTACCGGTTCTTCCATAATGGACTGAACACCGTTTCCAAAATCCCAATTGTATGCAACACCGTTCAAACTATTGTTGATGAACGACACATTCACCGGCGAACAATGTTCTCCCGGATCCATAAAAGAAGCTTGAATTTCTGGATAAACCTGGATGACTGCATTCGTCTGACTTGAACAACCTTCATTCGAAGTTGTCGTCAGCACAACCAGATAATTAATTACCGTTGAGGTGTAATTATAAAATGTATGAGCGTGATTGATGTCATTGGTATTCGAAGTCATTCCGTCTCCGTAAACCCACTCATTCGTATCTGCATTGATGGAGGTGTTTTCAAAATTGACCGTCAACGGTGAACAACCTCCAACTACGTCTTGAGTGAAAGATGCCACGGGCGTTGGATTGATCGTCAAAGCTTGTTGAGTTGTGTCTGAACATCCATTGACTGAAGTTGCAACAAGCACAATGTCATACACCAACGGGTCACCTGTGTCATTTGTAAAATATGAAGTAGGATTCGGAATCACTGAAATCAATCCATTACCAAATTGCCACTCATAGGATGATGCATTAATACTATTGTTGCTAAAGTTTACAGTTGCAGGAGCGCAGTAAACTCCCGGATCACCAAATGCTGCGAATACTTCCGGATAAACCGTGATGGTAACTGTTGTTTGTGCTGAGCATCCTTCTGATGAGGCGGTAGTCAAAACGACATCAAAACTTTGCACTACGCTTGTAGAGTTGATGAAAGTATGCGTGTGCAATGAATCCGAAACAGATGAGGTATTGCCGTCATCATAATCCCAATCATTGGTATCGGCATGAAGTGAACTATTCGCAAAAGTGATTTCAAGCGGTGAACATCCGGCCAACACATTCGAGCTAAAAACCGCAGTGGGTGTCGGGTTAACGACCAGATCATATTGAACACTGTCTGTACATCCAAAAGCGGAAGTGGCAATCAACAAGATGTCATAAGTCAACGGATCATCCGTATCATTTGTAAAAATCGAAGTCGGATTTTGCATAACTGATACTTGTCCATTTCCAAAATCCCACTGATAAGAAAGTGCATTAATACTGAGATTGCTGAAGCTGACTACAGCAGGTGAACAATAACTCTGGGGATCGACAAAATTGGCGGTTACTCCCGGATAAACAGACACTGTTTGAGTATACTGACTCGAACAACCTTCTGTTGAATTTGCAGTGAGAACGATATCAAATTCGACTACCGAGGACGTGAAATTTTCATATACATGCTGTTGCAATGAGTCCATCAAAGTGGAGGTAGTGCCGTCGCCAAAATCCCAACTTACATTGTCTGCGTTCGTTGTCGTATTCGCAATAGTTACCAGAAGAGGTGAACATCCGGCAAGAAAATCAACATTAAATTCTGCAACTGGTGTTGGATTGATCACCACATTTTGGTGAGCTGTATCCGTGCAACCAAACATATTCGACACTAATAGTTGAACATCATAAATGATCACGTCTCCTGAATTATTGGAGTAGAAACTCGTAGGGTTTTGGGTGACCGACTGCAATCCATTTCCAAAATCCCATGCAAATGCTGTAGCATTTGTGCTGGTATTTCCAAATGAAATAGTCGCCGGTGAACAAAATGTACCCGGATCAGGAAATGAAGCGTCGATTTCCGGAAAAATCTGAACATTCATAGTGAATTGACTCGAACATCCCTCGGCAGTTGTGGCGTTTAATATGATCGTTCTTGTTAAAGCTGCATTACCTGTATTCGTAAAAGTGTGTGTATGCACGGTATCCGAAATCGACGACACAACTCCATCACCATAATCCCAACTATACGAATCCGCATTGATGGAAATATTGGTTAGACTGACATCAAGCGGACCACAACCCGAAACGGTATTGGCAGTGAACTGTGCAACCGGTGAAGGAAAAACAGTTACTACTGTTGACGACGTATCAATACAACCGAATGCAGATGAACCAATCAGTGTGACGGTATAGTTGACAATGGTATCTGAACTGTTCTGAAAAGTATGTGTTGGCAAAGCGAACGGAGATGTTGATCCATCACCGAAATCCCAATTGAAACTTTGAGCGCCTTGCACAAACGGCATCGTTGCAGTTAGTGGCGCACAACCTGATGCACCGGTGATAACAAAGTCGAAATCCGCCAAAGGATAAACAATGATTGGATGCGAGGTAGTGTCATTACATCCGTTGCTATTGTATGCATACAATGTTATATCGTATGAATCGAGTAAGCCAGTGGTATTGATATAGGTGTTTATTGGATTGACAAGGTTGGATGTTGTACCATCACCAAGATCCCATAAATAACTTGTTGCATTTTGTGAAGTGTTTGTAAAAAACGCTGCAAATGGACTGCATCCAGGCGGATTACTATTATCAATGAATGAAGCTACTGCTCCAGGATATACTGTTATATATAAAGTGTCCGATGTTCCGCAACCAAATGCATTGAGCGCGGTCATCGAAACCATATAAGTCGTGTCGGTACTTCCTGTATTTAAGAATGTATGTTGCAGATCGAAGACTTCCACTTCCAGCCCATCACTCAATGTCCAGTGATAAACAAACGCGGTATCGCTGTTGTTGATGAGCTGAACTGAAAGCGGAGAACAGCCTTCAATGATATCAGCAGCTATCGCGGCAGTCGGCGCATCTTCGACAGTTACTGTCATGGTATCTATTCC
>JANOVT010000047.1:0-5378 GCA_031417525.1 Flavobacteriales bacterium
CGGATAGGTTCCAAGAACAGGAGTTTGCGCATTCAATCGTCCGCAGTGAGCGCAACATAGACAAATGATAAAAAGGATTAGGGCAGTAGATTTACTTGACATCTCATTTGGTATTAATCGAACGAAGCTTATTCGCTGAACAATTTTTTCAACTCCATCATTCGTTCCCGATGTTCACCGAAACAAACATTCGGTTCAGCATGTAATTCAATCACCGACAATGATATTCAATTGGTATTGCCGGAAGCTGATACTGATGTGGTGAAATTGTATTGGGGAGAAAACTTAATGATGTCATAATACTGGCCGCACATTTCGGCCAAGGATTAAAAGTTTGAATGAGCAAGATCTTGACTTTTTAGCTGATTAAATCTACCGGTCCTGCGATTAAGCATCAAGGCCACAAAATATCATTTCGGAATTTTTGCTTTGCCTTCATTCGCTTGAAACCGCCGAGGTTCTCAAAGGAATTTCACACAAATATTTCACAAAGTTCTTGGCTTCTTTGCTGAAAAGGTCAATGATGCATTTCCTCCTTCATCCACATCCAAATCACAGAAAATATTTTGTGTTCTTCGTGTGAAATTTCTTTGAGACCTTCGTGGTTTCAAGTCTATGTGACTTAAAACGTCCATTCGAATATTATTTTACGACAACGGAAAACAATTAAGACTTTAATAAGTCTGAGTTTATTGTATCATATTTGTTGAACACATCGGAAGACAAACTTCAAGTGGAGAAAAATCTTGATTATCACAAATCCAAAACCAATGAAAATACTTTTCTTACTTGGAATCATCCTTTCTGCATTCTACGAATTGAATGCACAATGGGAAGTATCTTACGGTCCGCTGTCAACAGAAAGTGAATTTAATGGCCTGTGTTTTATCAACGACAGCATAGGATACACCACAGTCAATCAATTGACGCCAAGTGAAGATGGGATGCATCAACTCAATATGATTTGGAAAACGGTTGATTACGGAGTTGCATGGGACACCCTTTATGCCGACGAGTTGATTTGGTCTGCCAGTGCATTGCCTTATCAATTCGTTGATGTCTTTTTTCTCGATGAAATGCATGGATGGGCATGTGCAGATGGCCGGGATTTTATCTGGAAAACAACAGATGGAGGATTGAATTGGAATGTGATCGATCCTACTCTATCGGATCAATCGGGAACAGGCAGTGTCGATCCGGGCTCTATCGTATTTTATGATGCTGAATATGGTGTGCTTCAATATGTGAACGCCGGTTCACATGGAGCAGAATCTTTTGATGGAGGTGAAACGTGGACACTCAACGACAACCTGAAAGGATTGGATATTTCGATGGTCGATCCATGTGAAATCGGAACAGTATTCAACTCTACCCTTACCAATAAATCCGGATGCGATTTTCTCACGCACGAATTTCCATCTGTATTCCCGGGACTCATAAATTTAAGGATAGGCACATGCATTCATTATTGGGATGAAACAAATTTTATTTGCGGCGGCTTGAAATTCGAATCGGAAGAATACAGTGGCTCCGTGGTTAAAACAACAGACGGTGGCGCATCGTGGTATATACTGGATATTGCTTCAACGATGATCACTCGGGATATCGAATTTTACGATGAATTCGCAGGATACATGAGTGAAGAACCCGATGTGCCACAAGGAGAATCCATTTTAAAAACAACTGATGGGGGTTACACGTGGTATGCCCAGGAAATTGCATTGGCAGATGGCATCAGTCCGGTTTTATTATCACTGAATTGTCCGAGTCTGCTTACTGCCTATGGCACAGATGGAAAAAGAATTTACAGAACACTCAATGGGGGCGGTTCACCCGGAACGATCTATACAACAGTGAACCAGGAAGAAACACATGTTGTAAGGACGATTGCATTTCCAAATCCAGTTACCGACATCGTGCGGCTTCAAGGAATACCTTCCGGAACGTTGTTTACCATTTCGGTATTCAATACGCTCGGTCAGCAAATGCTAGAGGTTGCGAATCAATCACAAATGGATTTAAGCTCATTCTCAAGTGGCATTTACTTTTTGCAGATAGAATTTCAGAATAGCCATGAAATCATGACGATTCGAATCGCCAGGAATTAGAAATGAGCAACCATGGCTCGTCTTCATTCAGAACCGACGCTTAAGCGGCGACAATATCCAGATTCACCATATTTATCACATCCGATCAGCATACTCTAAATTCGCATTACATAAAATCTCAGTGTAGAAATGTCAGGCAATAACAACAATGATATCAGATGGCAACAACGATTAACCAATTTCAACAAAGCTTTGAATATGCTCGGAAATGCGGTAACCCTTAGTGAAGAGCGAGAATTAAGCCCGTTAGAAGAACAAGGACTTATACAATCCTTCGAGTTTACGCACGAGCTGGCATGGCAAGTACTGAAAGATTATTTTGAATCTCAAGGCACTACCGGTATAGCTGGTTCAAAAGATGCAGCAAGAGAGGCATTCAAAAGAGGCCTGATAAAAGATGGTGAAACCTGGATGAGTATGATAAAAAGCAGAAATAGCACTAGTTATACTTACAATGAAAACACGGCAAAAGAAATTTCAACTTTGATTCGAAAAAATTACTTTCACACCTTCAAAGAATTTCAGACAATCATGCAAGAGTTGCAATCTGGTGAACAGGGTAAAATAGAATTTGAATCATGAGCAAGTTTGGACTTGACGAAAAAAATATTGATGCCATTAATTACGTCTTTTCAAAACATGTCCAGATAAAAAAAGCCATACTCTACGGCTCAAGGGCGAAAGGAAATTACAAGGATGGATCTGACATTGATTTGGCATTGGATGCAACTGATCTTTCATTCAATGAGCTTCTTATGATCGAAAATCAGTTAGATGATTTGATGCTGCCTTATACCATTGATTTGTCGACATTAAGTCAGATTGAAAACGAGGATCTGCTTGATCACATAAAACGGGTGGGAAAAATATTTTATTCGCAAACTGATAGAGCATCGGCTGTAAATGAACCGCCATCAGAATATTGATAAACTTTGATCATCATTCCTATTCATCTTGTATTAAGAAAACCAAAATTGAAGAAAAAATGAAAAGTCATGAACTGCAACAACCAATCATTCCCTTCTGATGAAATTCACCCGTTTTGTCACTTTAAAACTATTAGCAGTTGCAGTCTGTATGCATCTTCTCGAATCTTGTTCGCCGAAATATGTGGGCTACGTGACTTCTACTCAAAACATACCCCTGCTGAGTGAACGCAATCAAGGGCAGATCATGGGCGCCATAGGATTAAATCATGCGGAAGGTCAAGCTTCCTTCTCGCCGATAAAACATATCGCGTTGATGGGCAACTTGTATGGAGGAGTGAATGGTGGAAGTTCGGAATTAGGAGGCGGACTATATACCTCGACCAAATCCGGATTTGTATTTGAAGCATATGCATTGTACATAAATGCAGACATGAGCAGGGAATCTACCCGGGTATACCGGTTCTTAAGTGAACATGTGGATGCCGAAGTGAAAAGTTTGAAAGCACAATATGATGGATATTCGGGTCAATTCGATATTGGTTATAAAATTCCCAGTGTTGACATGGGTAATGCATCCATTGGAATTGGCGTGAAATATTCACAGGTTAATTACGATAAATTCGACTATAAACGCAGTTATTATACTCATTGGGAAGAAGGTGATCAGCGGATGACTGATCATCTTCAGATTAATTTACCACAATCGAAAGTCACCTTTGTTTCCATTTCTCCCACTGCACATATAGGATTTGGTCCAGTGCAATTATTCTTACAATTTTCCACTCACATTAGTCTAAATAATTTCAAGCCAGGCCAAAATTCATTTCCGCTTTATTCTAAAAACTGGCTTACCGCAGGATTTGAAATTCGTCTGAATGAGGGGAGTCTAAAGCGCAGGGAAGAAAGAGAACTACAAGAAGAACAAAAACATTTATAAGTTCGATCATTTTCAATGAACAAATGAAAAATTCGAATCTTCATACATTCAACTAAAAAAGTGTAATATTCAGGCCTATCAGTGCTTATACTTTTGGTGAAAATAAAAACATCATGAAAACCAAACTTTACATCCTCGCAGCATTCGCTATCTTGAGCTTTGCATCGTGTTCATCTTTCCATGAAAGTTGTGCCGCTTACGACCGGGTTCAAGTGGAGCAGCCGAAGTAGGTGAACAGTGAGAAGGTTTGCTACCAAATTTCAAAAGTGCGGAACTCACTACAACATCATCAAATTTTCACATTTTCAAATTATCAAATTATCCTCTGGCCTTTAGAAATCCGGAATAAATAACGCCCATCTCAAAACCACCTCTGCCTCCACCGGCATTTTTAAGCGGACTGGTAACGATGTCGTAGCTTACACGAAAAGTGTTGTTGCCTTGCTTCATTCCAAGGTGCACCACGACAGCATCCTTGTGACGATAGCCAGCACCACCAAGTAAACTGTAATCAGAATGTGCAACGCGATAGGTTGCAATCACACCTGTATTCAACTCTGTAGCTTTTTTCTGATACATGTATAATACATTGGGAGTAATCACCACATCGTCATTGATGAAGATATCGCAATTCGCAATAGCATTGAATCGCATAGGTAATTCATGCGCCTGACCGGTGAAAGATTCGTTCGGGGTATTTAGGTGATAGATAGAGAATCCACCGGAAGGAGCAAAACGATGTTGCGGATCGACGTATTTATAGTAGATACCGATGTTCGCATCAAAGCGAACAATGCTGAGATCAGGTAGCGTTTCACCATTCGGAAGATTCGGATCCAGGCCATCGAGTGTGGTGTACTGATTTTCAAAAAGCAAATCGCGATAAGAGAATTTTTTCTGGAAAAAACCCATCTGAAGTCCTGCAGTGAGGAAGTGATTTTTACTAGCATCACTTGTAATGCGGTACGCACCACTCAATAAGAATTGATAGGTAGCAGAATTCGATGTACCTGCAATCTGATCCATCATCAACAAACCGACACCGTATCTTTTGAATGGCATATCATATCCGATACCCACTGATGAATACGGCTTGCCTTGCAGCTTCTGCCATTGCGACCGATAGTTTCCACAGAAACGATAATTCGTTTTGGTATCCTCGAAATACATCCCGGTTTGTGCCGGATTGAAATAAAGAGGCATCATATTGAATTGCGAAAGATGATAATCCTGCGCAATCACTTCAGCAAAGCTGAATGAAGCAAATATCAAAGCCAGTATCTTCATACCTGCTGATTTTATCTGGATGTTTTTCATCATGGTGTTGCGTTTTTATGATTAACGAATAAGGGTGACATTGCCAGAGAGTCTCACGTAACGGCCTTTGACAGTGATGCCGCTGGC
>JANOVT010000048.1:0-3814 GCA_031417525.1 Flavobacteriales bacterium
GTGAGAGGTGAGAGGTGAGAGGTGAGAGGTGAGAAGAGCGGCCCTCTCATTTCTCACCTCTCACTTCTCACATCTATCACTCTATTTTAATCAACTTCCCTTCTCCCCGAATATCCTGATCAATGTGATTCGGATTTCCATTGTAAAAAATATTTCCGGAAAAAGCGATCAGGGCAAAGAAGTACCCATTCGAATTTACATACACATTATTGATAGATGAATTGTTGACGAAAGCATCTGTCGTTGTCAACTTTCTCGCATCAATTGTTCCCAATCCTTGATTGAAGAGATTGGTGATATTGCTGTTGCCACGAACCACAACATCACACACGCCGGTATGTGTTGCAATCGTAATGGTATCCGCTTGCAAATTCAGGTCAATGGTTCCTGCTGCATTTCTATTTTCAATTTTGAAAAGCGGATCATGGATCGCAGTGATGCATTGGATATCACCCGTTCCAAAGTTTTGAATATTCGTAAAACGGGGTGCATAAATTCTTACATGGATTCTGTTCTTGAACGATCGGACGAAATTGCATGTGTTCCGATTCTCTATTTTCAATCTGCCTTCGTGCACACGGGTAGAAACATCCGCAATGAGATTCTTAGGTGCTGTAATTTCAACAAAATACTCTGAGGTGTCATACAACTCTATCTGCACATAGTCGCGCAACTCAAGTATCTCGAATGAATCAATATTCCTTTTGACGGTGGTTTCCTCGCCCGCTGACTGAAAACAATCAGGCGCATTTTCTTTGTTGCATGAACAGACTGCAGACGTGAACACCAACGCAACTAAAAATTTCTCTACTATATGTGTTGTCGAAAATTTCAATGTTTTCAAAAATTATTCTACCATACCGTTTAAAATGAATATCCCATACCCCACTCTCCATAATCAGCTTTTGCAAAGTGCGTCTTTAATGTGAGTTGCGCAAAAAGATGGTCCGTCACCCGATACCTCAAACCAAAACGATGATAAAAATTTCCATCTACCTTCCAGTTGTCGTGAATGTAAAATCCTTGTTGCATCTTCAATTCAAATTGATTGAAATGAAGTGTGTAAGAAAACAACAGGCCCGATTGTATCACTTTCGATTCAGCAACCGCGGCCTCACTCTTTCTTTCCATCAACACTTTTAAAGAAGAGTTGTAGAAAAAATCCGCTCCGATTCCAAATGAACTTTTATAACTGATGCGTCTTTCCTGAAGCAATGAAGTAACGAAGACAGTAAATTTTTTTCCATAAGGCGGAGGAATTTCTTTGAATCCGATCATCGCTGAAATACTTGTTCTGTTTTTCTCGATGACAGGCATAGGCAGATTTTCATGAACATCATTTTTTTCCTGATGATGAAAATAACTAAGAAATATGCCCGCGTTGTTTGTTCCCAGATTTGGCAACTGAAATGCACCATTCGAAAAATGGGTGATGCGCAGTCCTGCACGCAGTTCGGATTTTCCAAATCGAACAATTCGCACTGAATACTGCAAACCAAGGCTGATATCCGCATGCGAGCCAATTACAGCTGCCTGATGATTGTTTTCCAGATCCCACACCTTAGTAGAATAACCACCACCCAGAGCAAGTCCTAACCAATGCGTATACGCACGCGAGGTTGGATTGAATTCTTCCTTCCGATGATTCAGAGGCAGGTTCAACAAAAATCCCGCTACATACTGTTGGCCAAGCTGCGCTGAATTTCCCGTGTTGATGAATGTAAAATCAAATCCCTGTTCCGGAAAATTGTATGCCTCCTGCCAGTAAGATTTATGATGTGATGGTCGAAATAGATAACCATGCGCACCATAGGAATGCCCTTGAATCAGGTGCTCCATTTGTTTGGTGTGCGGAACAATGACGCCATAATGGGGAGATAATGCGAACGACCAAGGTCTGGAATGTTCCCCAGGATTCTGTGCATTGCCAAAGAGACAAGCCAGAGAAAAAAACAAAATGTATAGAGATCGCGGTGCCATTCGCGTCAAAGCTAATATGGGATTCTCTGTTATGCCACATCAAGATTCAATCGTTTTCTGATCATATTCAATTCTAAATCGCGTGTAGACATCAATTTCATTTTACATTTGAATCAAACCAAATCAGATATGAAATTCTTTTCTACGATCCTTTTTTTGACACTGATCTCCTTCAGTGGCCTATTGTCCGGCCAGACTTTAACTCCACCGGATATTACCCTCACCACATTTTACACCGGTGCATCTTCGCCCATTGGTATGTACAATTGCGGTGATGATCGCTTGTTCATTACAGAACAGAACCAAGGTGATATTGAAATTATTAATACAAGCGGAGCTGCAATAGGTACATTTCTCGATCTTACCGGTTTGCTTACCACAGGCGGAGAACGTGGATTGCTCGGCTTGGCATTTCATCCAGATTACGCCAACAATGGTTTTTTCTATGTGAATTACACCAATCTACAAGGGCACACTGTTGTAGCAAGATATCAAGTGAGTTCAAATCCGAATGTCGCAGATCCTGCATCAGGCACAATCATCATCACAATCAATCAGCCTTATGGAAACCACAACGGTGGCAGTATTGCCTTCGGTGCGGATGGATACCTATACATAGGCATGGGTGATGGCGGAAGCGCTGGGGATCCGGAAAACCGCAGCCAAAATCCGCTAGAATTGCTAGGTAAAATGCTGCGCATTGATGTCGACAATGGTTTGCCTTACACCATTCCTGCTTCAAATCCTTATTTCGGTCAAGCAGATACACTACCTGAGATATGGGCAATGGGACTCAGAAATCCGTGGAAATTTTCTTTCGACAAAGAAACAGGCGATATGTGGATTGGAGATGTAGGACAAAATACCCGCGAGGAAATCGACTTCGAACCGGCCGGTTCTCCTGGTGGTTCCAACTGGGGATGGAAGTGTTATGAAGGAAATTTTGCGTACAGTACGGGTGGTTGCCAGCCAATAGGTTTTTATGATTTTCCTGCAAAAGAACATACGCATGCCGAAGGCTATTGCTCCATCACAGGCGGATATGTTTATCGTGGACAAGCCTTTCCAGCGCTTGAAGGTATTTATTTCTTCAGCGATTATTGTGATGGTGACATCATGGCGCTCACTCCGAACGGAAGTGGTGGATGGCTCGAAAGTAATCTATACGCCGCCGGTTCGGGAATCGTTGGTTTTGGCGAAGACTACCTTGGAGAATTGTATGTTGTAAAAAATTCAGGTACTATTTTTAAAATTGAAGACACATGTCCATTCTACCCTGAAATAAATGGAGACGGCGATGGTGGATTGATTAGCGAAACAGGTGTTAACTATTGGTGGTATCAGGATGATGTTCTGATCAACGGTGCAACTACTTCAAACTACACGCCCACTGCAGCGGGCACATATTATGCTCGCGTTGACAATGGAACGTGTGTTCGTCAAACAAACTCTTTGGAATGGATTACAATCAGTGGACTTGGCGGTTGCACATATGCGAATGCAACGAACTTCGATCCAGGCGCAAGTGTTGATGACGGATCATGTCAATTCAGCATTAACTGCGATTGTCCTGCCGACTTAAATGTGGATGGATTTATCACCGTTGCAGATCTTATTGAATTTATCGGCGTATTCGGAACAAATTGTTTTGATTAAATCATTACATTTTTCGAAATAATGGGATTGAAGCCTAAAGCTTGAAACCGCCGAGTAGGCAAAGGGGAGTTTCACCCCTAAGCCTCTCACAGAACCGTACGTGATAGTCTCCCATCATACGGCTCGTGCTGTTTTGTAAGATGTTGTGTGAAGTTGCGAAATCCAGTAAATGAATTAA
>JANOVT010000049.1:0-8401 GCA_031417525.1 Flavobacteriales bacterium
ATCCTCATCACTTTCATACATAGCAGCTGCCACTAACGTATCACTTCCGGTGATTCCTGAAGTCCAAAGAGCAGATGTATAAATTGTTGAACGATCAGATCCCGCCGGAATTTCAAATCCGGCACCATTATTTTGTGTATCCTTAAAAAATGAACCACCGGCGTTTAAACTCGCTGCATGTCCGGGTGTATTAAAAATCTGTTCATCATAACCCTCAATCATTTCAAAAAATCCATCGGACACATACACATTTTCAGATGTTCTCGTATAAGAGCTGACATGATTTCCTGCATAATAAATTTTGTCATTGTATAAAAAGAAGGGAGCTGAATTCCCATTAATAATACTGGTCGCTGAAGGAAAAATCTTTGTGGACCCTTTACTGTCCACGATCAACTGCGCCTCAGCATTTTCATTTGCAATAAAGTAATGATGACCATCCTTTGAAATAAAAGTGTTCACGATCGCAGGACAATCGAAGTCAACCATTTCAGCTATTTCTCCCGTTATCCGCATCAACCCCTTAGAAACATTATTCTCCGTGAACGAACCGCAGGCAAACATTTCGTTATTGGTTATGCACAACCTTTCGATGTGGCTGACTTCTAAATTAATTGTGATTGCAGACCAACTGGCTCCATCATAAATCGCAATGGATCTTACATCCCCGATATCACCGAGTGCATATAAATTGTTCTCGAAAATATCAATGTCCACAATCTCATCAAAATAAGAGGGGGCCGCTATCCAGTTGCTTCCATCATAAGAAGATAATGCCTGGTCGAACGAACCTGCAGCATACAGAGAATTATTCCAAAATATCAGGTCGATGATATAATCATCAAAAACGCTCCCGAGTTGAGTCCAATTAAGACCATCGAAAGTGCGCACAATGTCATCTCCCGTAATTCGCCCGGCAACAAATAGATTATCATCCGTTGACGTCATGGCTGTTACTTTGGAACCGATGGTGCCGAATCCGCCATTTAGGTCGACAGCAGAATTACCGGTCCACGACAGCAGATTATTAAAAGGAGCATCATTGAAGGAAACGAATTTTCCGCCAACGATTAAATTCGATTGCCATTCTGTAAAAGCGTATACATCGCCATCCATTGGATGAAATGGGAAAATGTCATTTTCATCCAGTACAGGAACGAGATGTTGACAAACAGAGTGCAGTGAACTAAATGCGAACGCAAAAACGAATATGAATGTTCTCATGACATAAAGGTTTAGGGCGAAAGTAAACATTTTGACAACGCCTGTATCTCCAAACCCTATCAATAGTCGCACGTCCAACAACAAAAAAGCCCCATCTTTCGATGAGGCTTTTCAATATCTATAGGAAAATTATTTCTTTTCCGGAGTAGTTACCATCGCAACTGTTTTGTTTTTTCCTTTTTTCTTATCAGCAGGTGCAGCTTCTGAAGTGCCTCCTGTTGCTCCGCCTTTCTGGCAGCAAGAACTACCGGCAGATGTTGTGCCTTTGCTGCAGCAAGATCCACCTGCTCCTTTCGCACAAGATTTTTCCGTTTTAGCATCAGTCATTTTAGCGTCAGTGGTTTCACACTTCACACCAGACTTCTCGCAAGCAGCTTTTTCAGCTTCTGTGCATTTTTTTACTTCTTCCTTCTTAGGTTCTTTCTTGTCAGTGCTTGCAGTTTGAGCGTAAGAGTTGATACCTACGAAAGCTACAAGAGCGATGATGGCAAATAATTTTTTCATTCTATTGTGTTGTTTGTATTTGGATTCGTTTTTACGACAGCACTTTAACAGAAATACTCTGTAAAAGTTGCGTTCGTTGTGCGAAAATAATCCGCTTTTCAGGTTTTCGATGTTAATGTCAAGCTAAATTGTATGAAATTCCCGTGATTACTAAGGTCTATCTTCGCAAAATCAACACAACACGGATGAAACGGCACATTTCAGGATTTTTACTTGGTCTGATCCTTATCAGCTATGGCTGCAATGTTTGCGTAAAGGGTGAAGGCGACAATACCAGGGAGATCAGACTGGTATCAGATTTCAGCCAACTGGTGCTGAACTGCAGCGCCGAAATCATACTCATGCCCAAGCCACCTGATGAGTCCACAAAAGTGATTGTAGAAGCACAACCGAATGTGCTACCATTAATTACTTCACAGGTAAGCGGAGAAACATTAGAAATCGATATGGCAGGGTGCGTATCCACGACCAGCAACCTGGTTATTTATGTTTATGCAGATAATGTCAATGCCGTGACAAATAACAGTTCCGGCACCATCCGGACGAACAATAAAATCAATGGTGGTAGGTTCGAAGTAAAACTGAATGGCTCCGGCAGCATTGAGTTGGAGTTGCAGGCCAATGAAGTGATGGCGGAACAAGAGGGATCCGGAAATATTCTTTTGAAAGGCAATACGAACAGCATTGCCATTGAAAACGACAGTTCAGGATCGTGCGATGCACAAAATCTCATCGCAAATGAGGCGGAAGTGAACCTAAGTGGATCAGGAACTGTATCAGTGCATGCAACGAAACAGATGAACCTGCAATTGAATGGCAGTGGCTCCATCATTTATAGTGGTCAACCCGAAAAACTCAATACCAAAAAAGATGGCTCAGGAGAAATCCATGAAGCTCAATAAACAACGTGCAGATGAATTTCTGAAATCGCTGGATGAAAAATCGACAGCGAAATCGACGTTTATTATGCAGGCCATCATTGTGTCGCTGATCGTTCACATCTTCATTCTTTTCGTAACGCAGATGCTCACTCAAGATAATCGAATGGTGAAAGAGGAAGTCATCTACGAACCACTCGACATGGATATGATGGAGGAAGAGATCATACCGGAAGAAGAAATTCCACAGGAAGAATTGAAGCGGATGGGAGAATTAAAAAACCTGATTGCGAATGAAAATTCCGAACGCTCTTCTGAAGAAAAAAGTTATCGTGGAATGTCAAAAGCGGAGATCAATGAGCAGGTGATGAACGATCTCAAGAATATGGAAGCCGAAGAATTTGCGAGATTGAATGAAGGCAGACCTGATTATACTGTTCAATCCAAACAGGATGGTAAAACAGGCACCAATACGGAAAAGAAAAAAAGCGACTATGATTGGTACCGTGACAAAGCCAACAACAAAAGCTACGAGGGTCGTGTGACTGCATCTTATAATATGAAAGGCAGAGATGCGCTTGACAATCCTGTTCCCACCTATCGATGCAAAACACAAGGCAAAGTCATTGTAAAAATCACCATCAGCAATACAGGTCAAGTCACTGATGCAAAAATTGACGAAGCAAATTCTTCCTTCGATGAATGTTTAAGAACAGAATCGGAGAAGTATGCACTCAAGTGGAAATTCGATTACAAGGCGGATGCTCAGAAAAAACAAGACGGGACGATCACGTTTACGTTTTCTGCTCAATAGCCGGGATATTTCAGAGTTCAAAGTCACTGTTGTATGCTACAAAACAGAGCCTGTTCCATTTCTCGCCGAGATTCGCCGAGGAGCAGAGATTCGGAGAGACATAAATCGTATTTTTTTTAGGCTCTTAGTTCGCTGGTGTCGACTCATGAGTAAGGCGATCACAATTTATTTTAGACCGCATTCGCGGAAAAATTTTTGCTGTTTGCAGTTTTACTCATTAATAAGGCAAAGAACCCAACAGATCAGAAGACGTCTAGTTTTTAGCTCTCCGAATCTCGGCTCCTCGGCGAATCTCGGCGAGAAATGGACCAGGATATGTCTTTTTCTAGCAAACGATACTCATGATATTCTTACTTGCCAGCGATGATTTCGAACACTGAATTAATTCACATAGTCATGCAAATACTCGAAATGAGGCGTAAGCTCGCCTTCGAGAGTAGTTTCAGTTGCCTTCCAGATCAGATGATCAGGATCGCTCTGTAACATCAATGGAAAAACTTTTGCGATGAGTTCATTGCCAAAATCTTCTGAAGCATCTTTTGGCAATTCGCAAGGCAAGTTGTCGATGGCCATGACACAAACAGCATCCTTTTCTTTCCAATCGCACTCATTGCCATCGAAACGATGATAACCAAACAATGGATCATCAATTTTAGACGAACGAATCGTTGAAGCAATTGGTCCGTTTGTATCGCAGCTCACGTCAGCAATCACCATACACTTCCAATCCGGATGAGCGATGTCTTCTTTAGTGATCAATACCGGATTTCCTCCCGCCCAGAGATGACAGGCGATGTAGAGGTCTGCTTTCCTCACATTCTCAGCGAGAGTCGAAATATACTTTTCAGGGTTGTTGTAAAAATCCTGCTTGTCGAAACCACCAAATTCTTTGCGCACATAATATTCGTGCGTATCCAGATGCACATAAACCGGATGATCAAATTTTTGTGAGAAATAATCTTCCTCTTCTACTCTTTCGATTGGTAGCATTTTCAAAATTTCTTCGGCACCATTTCCTACTCTTCCAAAACCCGTCACCACCATTTTCATGTTTTGTGGCAATGCTATTTTCTTCATCTCTCCTTCCATTTCCAATCTGTCGGCGCATAAACTCGGAGACTTCAATTCATACAAATTGTGCTTTTGTCCGAACGCACGAAAACCTTCGTAAGCACCAACAATACCCGCGTAACGCCCGAAACCAATCAGTCGCTTATTGTCTTTTCCTTTGATGACTTCATAATCCACCAGTCGAATTTTTTTATCCAGTATGGTTCGCAACAACTTCGCGTTGTGTGGTTGTTTTTTAATCGTATGCGAAAAAAACATATACGTTTTGCCGGGAATGAGCAGATCATAAGGCACTTCCTTCACGCCAATAATCAGATCACACTCGGAGAGATCATCTTGCATTGCGATACCAAGAGCTACATATTCATCATCACGAAATTTCCTGATCGGACTAGGCTGAACGACCACTTCCACACCAAACCATTTCTTCACTTCCACGCACTGGTGCGGTGACAGCGGCACACGAAAGTCATGTGGCACCTTTCCCTCCCTGATGATCCCGATCTTTTTGATTTTCATTTTCAGCTTTTTTTGCGGATGCGAAAGTACGGGATTGGTGGATATCGGAAGACAGAAGTCAGATGACAGAGGACAGAGGACAGAGGACAGAGGACAGAGGACAGATGTCAGAGATCAGATGTCAGAGATCAGATGTCAGATGTCAGAGATTAGAAATGTCATGAGAGCACAGGGAAGACCAAATTCGGAATATGAGAGGCTATTTCTGACCTCTGACTTCTGTCTTCTGACATCTGATCTCTGACTTCTGTCTTCCGACATCTGATCTCCGATTTCAGATTTCTTAGTAACTAAAAAGTCATGCGGGCCGAAAAAGCTCCGTAACTTTGCCACAGTTCTTTGAAAATTATTCTTTTGAATGATTTCCGGGCCCGTTCCTGGATTTGACAGCAAGAAGAATAGCTGGGCAAGCATGCAGAGCCTTTTGTAGTGAGGCTCTTAAATCTGAAACTACAGGTCTGAAAAGACAACAATTCTTATGCGCTTGCAGCCTAATCACGGTATGTGATTACGCCTAATCCCTTTCGATAGATTGGGACAAGCATGTCTCGCACATTCACCCCGCTCCTGGTGGTGTGCAACGAGGCTTCACCAAAGGGAGATCGCGACGACTGACGTTTGTAGGAAGTTGCTAAAAAACACGAACTAAGCTGAAGGTTGGTTGCTCATGACCTGCACTCAGTCGAAAATTAATTGTGAGATAAGCATGTAGAAAACTTAGTGATTCCTTGTTTGGACGTGGGTTCGACCCCCACCGGGTCCACAAAGCAGAGCGAGAGCGAAAAAGAGAACGACGGTAAAAATCGTTCTCATTTTCGCTCTCGCTTTTTTATTATCTCATGTATTTCAAGAATGTCCATTTGTGAAATCCCTCCTCTTTCATCATCTTTACCTGATCAAACCATACACAACCTTTTGTCATGAAGATGCATCACTACGGCATGAAGACACTCTTAACCATTCTACTCTTCGCAATCCTCGGATTAAATTCTGTGAGAGCAACGCATATCACCGGAGGTGAAATCAGTTATTCCTATGTTGGAAACGACAACTATATTATCACATTAAAAATTTATCGTGATTGTGGGCCCGACAACACCAATTTTACTGGTTTCGATACGCCAGCTCACATAGGGATTTATGTGGATTCTGAATTATACGCTACAGCAGATGCAGAATTTCTAGCTTCCTCTGTAACGGCTGTTCCGGCAAATATCTCTAACCCTTGTCTTGTCACTCCTCCTCAAGTTTGTATTGAAGAATGCGTGTATACCGTGGATTATTTTCTTCCACAAAATGCGACAGGTTATGAATTAGTTTATTTACGCTGTTGCAGAAGTCCGGCCATCGTCAATCTGACAGCTCCCGAATCACAAGGCATGACATGCAACACTCACATTCCAGGAACAAATGAATTAACCGGTACAAATTCGAGTGCTGTTTTTACAAATCTTCCGCCGACACTTTTATGCACCAACAATCCATTCGAGATGGATCATTCTGCAACCGACGCCGACGGTGATTCATTGTCGTATGAATTCTGCTGGCCGCTGCTTGGTGCTGATGCAGTGACACCTTATCCTGAACCATTTCTAACATTTGAACCTGTAAATGTTCTGTGGCAAAATCCATACAACACCAATGATCCAATCGCCGGGGCGCCACCATTTCAAATAGATCCTATTACCGGTCTATTCACAGGCACTCCCACCATGTCGGGTAAATGGGTTTATGGAATATGTGTGAGCGAATACCGGGATGGCGTTTTTATTAATATGGTGAAAAGAGATTACATGGTGCAAATCCTGATCTGCGAACAAGTTGTGACTGCTGCCATTACATCTCCACAACCGTGTCAGGGACTAAGCATTTCATTCGACAACAACAGCATCAACGCCAACAACTACCAATGGGATTTTGGTGTGCCCAATACTGTTTTGGATGTCAGTCTGGATGCCGAGCCGGAATATACATTTCCAGATACCGGTATGTACACGATCACACTGATTGCTCAACCCGGTGCACCATGCGCTGACACGTTGATCACACAATTATATGTGAGCGAATTACTCGAAGCCAACTTAGTGATGGAAACTTCTTCGTGCGATGATGGCGCAATGCATTTCAATTTTTTATTGGAAGGAAACCATTCAAACGCAGCAGACATCTTTTGGGATTATCCGAACGGAAGTATACCTGCATCTGCCAATGGAGAGAATCCTCCCGCATTTAGTATTTCATCAGCGGGCAATAACCAACAAGTGTCGGTGATGCTTGATGATTATGGTTGCGAAATTACTTTGAGCGAATTGATAGATGTGCCACAGATGCCACAAGTTGCCATCATTCCCCCGCCTGATCCTTGTGTCGGACTTACCATTTCTTTCAATGCGAATATTACCGGAGCAACGAGTCAAACCTGGGACTTTGGAATTCCGGGAATTAGTGACTCTAGCCAGGAAGAAGATCCGACATTTACTTACCCCAACTATGGTACGTATGAAGTTTTGCTCACAGCAGAAAATGACGAAGGATGCACAGATAGTGAATCCCTTCTTTGGACGGTATCAGATCCAAATCCGTTGGAAATGGAATACAACATATTTGAACCTCTCCCATGTTCCGGTGATTCGAACGTACTTTTTCTTTTCACGGGTTCAGGCACCACCAGCATAACGTGGATCACAGGTGATGGTACAATCGGCGAAGGAAATTCATTCCAATATACTTACGATGAACAAGGAAATTATTCCGGACAATTGATCATTGAAAATTCGCTTTGTGATGCGATCGAAACAGCGTCATTCGATATCAATTACAACGTCGAACATCCGAATCTTGATCTCAAAATGCCGAATGTGATCACACCGAACAACGATGGCAAGAACAACTATTTCAGGCCGTTCGAACAAAATGAAGCGGCCAACTTGGTTGTGAACTCTGACATCTTTAATTACATCGACGAATATTCGCTTAAAGTTTATGATCGCTGGGGAATGCTTCTTTTTGAAAATAACGGAAGTGAATCTTGGGACGGAACATTTGATAGCACACCGGTTACGGAAGGTGTCTATTACTACATAGTAAAGTATCGGGAAATTTGTACCGGGAAATCGGTTGATCAGGCCGGGCATGTAACCGTGATGAAATAGTTTTTTCAAATGCAGCGTCGAACAATTTGAAAGCAAGTAAAAGAAATTGATCTGTTGTCTGCATCGATTTTTTTCGATATGATTTTGCTGAACGAAATCAACAACGATAAAAAATTCGGACTAGAGTTTAGAACTCCTGTGCTTGAAACCACTAAGCTCTCAAAGGAATTTCACGCCGAGTAGGCAAAGGGGAGTTTCACCCCTAAGCCTCTCACAGAACCGTACGTGATAGTCTCCCA
>JANOVT010000050.1:0-3736 GCA_031417525.1 Flavobacteriales bacterium
AGAGATTGCCTCATTTCTTTTTTCCTCTTAGAGTCTGAACAGAATGTAGGGCTGGCTTTGACCAAGCCTGGATATCGGAAACGAGACAAGACGAGGAGGGGATTTTCCATTTTATTAAAATATTCACCCTTAATTTTTTAATCTATGGATTTCATTAAGTTTTGCGTAGGCATCGATTGTGGTAAGGAAGAGCTTGTGTGCTGCTTTAGCGGACTAGATCAAGACTTATTTTTAAAAGATTTTGCTGTCAAGTCATTTGCCAACAATCCTAAAGGTTTTGCCCAGTTGTTGAAGTGGGTGGGATCTTTCAAGGCTTCGAAAGACTTGACTTTTGTAATGGAAGCCACAGGTGTGTATCATGAAGATTTAGCATTTTTCCTGGACGAAAAGGGTTTTCATTTGAGCGTTGTTCTTCCATCTAAGATCAAACATTTTAGAAAGTCGATGGAAATAAAAACTGATACGGATTATTCAGCTTCAATTGGAATTGCTCATTTTGGATTGTCCAGAAAACTTAGCAAATGGAACAAGCCGCATCCCGTGATGCGAACACTCAGAAATCTCACTCGCGAAAGAGATCAAGTAATAACTGATCGGACATCTTCACGTAACGCTCTTCATGCTCTGGAACACAGTCACGCTCCCAACAAGTCAAGCCAAAAAAGACTTAAAGCCAGGATTAAACTTTGTGATGCTCAAGAGAAAGAAATCGAACAAGAGATTTCGGCAGTTGTAAAAGCCAATGTTGATCTACACGAAAGAATACAAAACATCTGTACAATTAAAGGAATCGGCCTCATTACTGCAGCAATCATTATTGCCGAAACGGATGGATTTGCCATGATCCGAAACAAGCGACAATTAGTAAGTTATGCCGGCATGGACGTAGTAGAAAAACAATCAGGAATTTCGATCAGAGGTAAATCGAAAATCAGCAAACGAGGTAATAGGCATATCCGAAAAGCATTGTACTTTCCATCAATTACGGCTATCAAGTACAACCCGGATTTGAAAGATCAATTTATTAGAATACAGATAAGAACTGCAATCAAAATGAAAGGATACGTTGCCATTCAAAGGAAACTATTGGTACTTATATATACGCTTTGGAAAAAAAACGAACCCTTCAATCCGGAATATCAAAATCAATACAATGAAATTAAAAAAATCGGGCCAGTCATCGCTGACTGACCCTACCGAGCTGGCTCTTGGCCGCCCTATAGAACAAATTTATTAAAAAATACTTGACATTGAACACAGAATCTATGTGGCGAGAAACTGAATTGAGCGAAGCGAAACATTTCTTATCTCTGCACCCGCAAAAAAATGGGAAAAGACAAACTCAAAAAATGGGCAGAAAACAAATCGTTCACGCACGTGTTCGAACCGGATCTGCTGCCTATCATCCGCGAAGGCCATACCTATATGAAAGGTGAATGGCGTGAGAAATTTTTTAAAAACGATCATCCACTCATTATTGAATTGGGCTGTGGCAAAGGAGAATACACTGTCGGACTCGCACGACGATATCCAGACAAAAATTATTTAGGAGCAGATGTAAAGGGCCATCGTTTTCACAGGGGAGCGAAAGATGCGATGACAGAAGGTTTGAAGAACGTAGCGTTTTTGCGCACGCGTGTAGAGTTCATTGAGTCATTTTTTGGCAAAGATGAAGTGGATGAAATTTGGCTGACGTTCAGCGATCCACAACCACAGGACAAAACTGGAGTGCGCCGCATCACATCAAAAATTTATGCTGAACGCTATCGCTCATTTCTGAAACCCGGTGGAATCATTCACATCAAACACGACAACGACGAAGTGTATCGACTGGCCTTACTCGAATTCTGCGACGATCCGCGGTATACAATCGAGACGCACAGCAATGATATTTACGGAGAGTATTTTCAAACACTGACGGAAGAGTGGCAGTATATACTTGGAATACATACTTACTATGAGCAAATGTGGTTGGCGGAGGGGAGGAAGACGAAGTATGTGAGGATAAGAGTAAACTGAATTATTAATTATCAATTCTCAATTATGGGGTTTAGTAATTTAGCGGAAAGTCGACCTTCATTATTCAAGGAATCGTCCATCATTGATAATTATAATTAATAATTCTTTTGAGTACTTTTTTCAATGACGTTTACGAAGGTATGGATCAGAGTGTACTGAATTATGAATTGTCAATTATCAATTATGTGGTTAAGTAATTTTGCGGAAAGTGGTACATAGTTATTCAAGGAAACGTCCATAATTGATAATTTATAATTAATAATTCTTTTGAGTACTTTTTTCAATGACGTTTACGAGGTGGTTCGCCTGATTCCCAAAGGCCGCGTCACGAACTACGGCTCCATTGCCAAATACCTGGGCTCAGGATTGAGTTCGCGCATGGTCGGCTGGGCCATGAATGCATGTCATGATATGGAAGATGTGCCTGCGCATCGTGTGGTGAATCGCATCGGGATGCTCACAGGAAAAAATCACTTTCCGACGCCAACACTTATGCAAGAAATGTTGGAAGAAGAAGGAATCAAAGTCGTGAAGGATCAGGTGCAGAATTATAAGGAGCTGTATTGGGATCCGATGAAGGAACTGCTTTGAAGAATTATCAATTATCAATTATCAATTATGGGGGCTTGCTACTTTTGCCGAGGGAGTGTTTTCAATTTTTCACATTAGTCTCACGGTCATAATTAATAATTGATAATTTATAATTGAATTTGAAAATAGGGCTAACATTAAGCGGTGGAGGAGTGCGCGGCCTTGCCCATTGCGGAGTATTGAAAGCTCTTCAGGAAGCCGGTATCAAACCTTCTTTAATTTCTGGGACAAGTGCCGGAGCCATCGTCGGTGCGTTGTATTCTGCAGGTCATAGTCCGGAAAAAATTCTCGAAATCGTTATCCGTGAAAAGTTTTTCAGCTATAAACGATTGCTCTTTCGCAAAGCAGGTTTGTTTGATATGAAATTGTTTGATGATATCTATCGCAAATACATTTCAGAAGACTCATTCAATGCATTGGAAATTCCGCTTTATGTAGCAGCAACCGATATTATTCAGGGAGAATCTGTGATCTATTCCTCCGGACCTTTGTTCAAGATCCTGCAAGGATCAGCGTGTGTGCCGCTGGTTTTTTTACCCATTCATTTTGAAGGTCGCACTTTGTTGGATGGTGGCATCACCAATAATTTCCCGATCGAACCCATCATCGATCAATGCGATTATCTCATTGGTGTCAATGTAAATTCTCTCAGCACGAAGCTCGAAGAAATCCACATGAAGGACATGGTCGATCGAAGCTTTCACCTCGTGCTCAGCAAAGCCACCGCCGAAAAAGCAAAACTTTGCAATCTCTTCATCGAACCACCGGACATGAGCCGATTCGGCATTTTCGATTTTAAAAAAGCGTATGAAATTTTTGAGACGGGATATGAATATGCGAAGAGGGTCTTGGCAAATTCTCAATTATGGAGTAGATGTTGTCATTTTCTATGGGGTGGTCTGTCCCATAATTGATAATTTATAATTCACTGTTGTCCGGTTAAAATTCACCCGTCTCTTTTGACGAAGCCAATAGTTCGTCAATTCTGCATTTTGATTTTTTTTATCAAAAGTAAGGTCACCCATTAAAAAGAGTTGGATTTGCAGGTGTTGGTGGGGGTTGATATCCGTACAATACTTTGTCAGGGTTAGTCAGGAATTTCATGAGGCTTATATAGGTCCATAAA
>JANOVT010000051.1:0-6271 GCA_031417525.1 Flavobacteriales bacterium
GTCGCTTACATAAGTAAAAGCAATAGCAGCACCATGCTCAGCAAATTTTATAGCAATCCCTTCACCGATGCCACGGGCGGCTCCGGTAACATATCACGTCGCCGTTCATCAATCCGGCTTTCTCTGCAGCTGCTCCTTCTATCACTTCTGAAATAATCACTTCAGTGCTAGTTTTATTGCCATTTTCATCTTCCACATTCTGTCGCAGCATGACGCCTAGAAACGGTCTGTTTTCCATTGGCGGAGCTGGCGCAAAACCTGGAAGTGGAGGCATTTCTGAACCAGGCGGTGAGAAGAAAAGTTCCAGATTTTCAAGGTTGTCTTCTCCTTGAGATTTATCAATTCGGATTTCTAGTTCCTGACCCGATTTTAATTGACCTAGGTTGTCAAGTACACCCATCTCTATCAGGACGTCTTGAATATTCTGTCCTTCTTCCAGAAAAATATCTCTGGTTTCTTCGGATTGCACACCGTCCTGATTTATTTTTTTGATGTGGATCTGAGCTTTGCTTTGAGCAAAAAGTTCAGAAATGAGAAATACAAACGACAAAGTAACAGCTAGCGGATAGGCGAGTTTTTTCATGAATCGAATTATTATCGTTGAAGTGAATGTCTTGTTAAAGCCGGACGAAGGTAAAATACCTTGTTCTCTAACCCATGTTAAACGCTCTAAAAGAGTGTTAACCGAATTTTACATCAGGAAATAATGAAATCAATCTTTGAAAAACCACATCATATAGCGTGGAATAAGATGCACATCCTTATAATAGAAGTGAATGATGTCTTCGTAACAATAGTCAAGCTGTGCCATGCGCATGGCGCCTTCCTGACATAGGCCAACACCATGTCCGAAGCCATTTCCTACAAAAACGATCTCATCACCAAACGGTGTCATTCGGAAGGAAGTGGATCGCAATTTCAGATCTTCTCGCATCATTCTCAACGGAATTTTCAGTGTACTGTCGGCAAAATAATAAAGGCCACGATTCATTTGTCCTTCAAACATCGGGTCAATGGTCGTATCTGAAAATTCGTTTCTTTTACTGTCCAGATAGTTCAGCCAGCGATCCTGACTAATGGTTTTTTCCCAGTTGCTATGTGGCATGTGTAGACAAAAAGTATCGGATGTGCTCACGCAATAGGATAATGGCTTTGACCAGACATCTTCGGCATTGATCGTGCGTCCACCGCAATTGCTGTGGAAAGCAGCGGTGATCAGATTGATGTCAGCATCCACAATAACGATATCTCTGGTCGCTCCTGCAGAAATAACGGCCAGTGGTTCTGAAAGGGGTTTGCCATGAAATACCTGACAATGGGTGGCATCACACAATTGAAATCCTTCAGCCACATGTCGGGTGAGATTATTAAGCGCATAGGTTCTGCTGATGACTGATTGCACTTTGTAGTATTCCAGTTCATGACCTTTGCCGCTCTCCGCTTCTATCACTCCGCTGACATATCGTTCCAGTTCGATTTCATTCACTAGTTGCAGTCGACCTTGGTATGCAAATGCAATGAGATTTTCCTGGTAAATACGATTGGTCATTTTCTGACCGGCAGGTTGCGCTTTAAATTCTGAAGGTACAGAAGATCTGACATACACTTTTCCATTGTTGTCATAATTGTTCCCATTGTAAAAAATATTTACTTCACCTCCGGATGCGGTGACGTCGAATGTCTGATCAATGCCTGCATCAAATAGTTTTTTCTCGTTAGAGTAAACCGTATAACTGCCTCGGGAAATTTTGATGGTGGCGCGCAAATACGACTGACCGTAATGCATTCCAATCATTACAGGATCCGCCTGTGCATAATAAATGAATAAGCAGAAAACGATTGAAATGATCTGTCGCATGAGTTGGCGAAAGTTAAAACGCCTTTATTAGTGGTATTCAGGCTTCGTTCAGAATTTTCAACATGGCCCTTGCAGTTCTTTCAGAAGCACCCGGCCCGCCTAGTTTTTCATGCAAGGTTTTGTAATCGGTCATCATTCTGGTTTTGCGATTCTCATCGTGAAGCAAAGCGTTCAGCTCCAACTTCAAACGATTCTCATTGAGGTCATGTTGAATCAGTTCTGTGACAGCTTCCTTATCTAAGATGAGATTGACCAACGAGATGAATTTGATTTTGATTAATTTTCTTGCAATGAGATAGGAGAGGTGATTTGCTTTGTAGCATACCACCTGAGGCAACTTAAAAAGTCCGGCTTCCAATGTGGCCGTTCCGCTGGTGATGAGACCTGCAGATGCATGATTGAGCAAGTCGTAGGTTTTGCCAAAGATAATTTTTGCTCCGCTTTCACGAAGGAAGGGTAAATAGAATTCAGGGTTTTGTCCGGGAGCACCCGCAATGACAAATTGGTAATCTGTAAAATGCCTTCTAACCGAAAGCATAAGTGGCAGCATGCTTGAAATCTCCTGCTTTCTGCTACCTGGTAGTAGCGCTATGATGGGCTTTTGTTCGAGTCCATTTTCTGTGATAAATCGCTCTGGATTTTTTGCAGAAGCTGAAATGACATCCAATAAAGGATGTCCAACAAAATCAACCTCGTAAGAATGTTTATGATAAAATTCTTTCTCGAAAGGAAGGACAACAAACATTTTATTTACGTCCCGTTTAATCTTATGAATACGATTTTCTTTCCACGCCCATATCTGTGGTGAGATGTAATAAAAAATGCGTATTCCTCTTTTGGCGGCCCATTCAGCAATGCGCATGTTGAATCCCGGATAGTCAATCAGGATGATGGCGTCAGGCTGGAATTCTGCTATGTCTTTTTTGCAAAAGGAAAGGTTCTTCGCAATTGTGCGGATGTTGATGATCACTTCAATGAATCCCATGAATGCAAGATCCTTGTAATGCTTCACTAAAACAGCTCCGGACTCTTCCATCATATCTCCGCCCCAGCATCGGATATTGAGCTCATCTTGTTGACTTCGAAGTGCACGTATCAGATTGGATCCATGAAGGTCTCCGGAAGCTTCGCCAGCAATAATGTAGAGTTTCAAGAAGTGGATTTGCTAATTTGAAAAAAAGTGAAAAGGTAATTCAATACAAAAGTGCAACTGCAATTACTGAAAGCACAAGCACGGCCAATAATCCTTTGCAAAAGTCCTGATAGTTTTTTCGAATAAAAAAGAAAAACAAAATAACATCGATCAACATAGAAAATGTAACGATCCTGCTTTGAAAATCAGAGACACCTAAAAAGACATCATGAATAAAATCAGCGAAGGTGATATTGTTTTTCCATGCAAAACCAAATCCGAAACCGACAAATCCCACAACTGCACCAAGCAGTCCGGCGATCATTCCAACCCAAACTTTATCAATCGATTGTTTCATAATTTCCAGTGTTGCAGGTGACTGATGGCATGATAAGCAGTGAGGTCGCAGTGAACGGGAACAACCGAAACAAAATTGTTTGCCAATGCAGCTTCATCGGTATCATCACCTTCATCGAGATTTTTAAATTCACCTGTAAGCCAATAATAATCTTTTCCTGCCGGATCTTTTCGAACATCAAAATTATCTTCCCAGTATGCTTTTGCTTGTCTACAAATTTTGATTCCATGAATTTCACTAAACGATCCTTTGGGAATATTCACGTTGAGGCACACACCTTCCGGAATGCCCATTTCAAGTGCATTGGTTGCCAGAATGCCGGCAACTCTTGCTGCGGCATCAAAATCCGCTTCTGCACTATGATCCAGTAATGAAAATCCGATAGAGGGAATACTTTCTACGGCGCCTTCCACAGCGGCCGACATTGTGCCGCTGTATATCACATTGATGGATGAGTTGGAACCATGGTTAATTCCGGAAACAATCAAATCGGGTTTGCGATGCATGACTTTATAAATGGCAAGTTTGACACAATCCACCGGTGTGCCGCTGCATGAGTATGCAGCCATAACAGGTACTTCATATTTTACCGGATAGAGTCTCAATAAATTATTGATAGTAACTGCATGACCCATTCCGGATTGAGGTTTATCCGGAGCTACCACTACTACATCACCAAGTTTTGTCATGGCTGCACTCAAAGCGAGAATGCCCTTCGCAAAAACACCGTCATCGTTCGTGACGAGGATCAGTGGTTTTTTTGTCTCTGAACTCATAGCGGCAAACTTATGTCATCGAAGGGGCTTATTCGAAATTCGAAAGTAGAATCATCACTTTCCATACAAAATTTGATGAGCAGCATTTTAGCGAAGTGATGGAAAGTTCTGTCCATCTTTGCGGCAAACAAGAAATTGATATGAATGCGTATATCGTTGATGGAGTAAGAACTGCAGTGGGAAGTTTTGGGGGTACATTATCCGGTGTCAGAGCAGATGACTTGGCCGCAAATGTGATTCAACAATTATTGAAAAAGATAAGTTCGCTGGACGCGACTGCTATCACGGATGTGATTATGGGATGCGCGAATCAAGCTGGTGAGGACAATCGAAACGTAGCGCGAATGGCGTTGCTCCTTGCCGGACTTCCGATAACAGTTCCGGGTGAAACCGTGAATCGTTTGTGTGCTTCCGGGATGGCCGCTGTGATGAATGCGGCACATTCTGCTCATTGCAATGAAGGCGATCTTTTTATTGCAGGAGGAATAGAACACATGACGCGCGGTCCTTGGGTGATCTCGAAAACTTCTTCCGCTTTTGGACGAGATGCACAAATGTTTGATAGCAGTTTTGGTTGGCGTTTTATCAATCCGAAAATGAAAGAACTCTACGGCACGGATGCGATGGGAGAAACAGCTGAAAATCTGGCTGATATGTACAAGATTTCGAGAGACGATCAGGACAAATTCGCCTTGTGGTCGCAACAGAAAGCAACCGCTGCGCAAAAAAGCGGAAGGCTCGCTCAGGAAATTTGTGACACCCTGATTCCACAGCGCAAAGGCGAACCAATCGTTTTTAATCAAGATGAATTTATCCGCCCCGAATCCACGATGGAAGGGCTTACAAAATTGAAACCGGCATTCCGGAAGGATGGCACTGTTACAGCCGGCAATGCTTCAGGCCTGAATGACGGCGCAGCGGCTTTGTTGATCGCTTCCGAAGCAGGGCTGAAACAACATAATTTGACGCCAAGAACACGTATTCTTTCATCCGCTGTCGTAGGTGTAGAGCCGCGCATCATGGGTATTGGTCCTGTGGAGGCGAGCAAACTGGCACTCAAACGCGCAGGACTCACACTGGATCAAATGGATATACTGGAATTGAATGAAGCTTTCGCCTCGCAGGTACTTGCTTGCACGCGCACTCTTGGCTTGGAAGATCAGGACAGTCGTATTAATCCGAATGGCGGAGCGATTGCAATTGGTCATCCGCTGGGAATGAGTGGAGCGCGATTGCTTCAAACAGCGAGCATCGAACTCCAGAAGCAGAATAAAAAATATGCACTGTGCACGATGTGTATCGGCGTCGGTCAGGGATATGCAGTGGTCATCGAACGAATGTAATCTCCAACATGGCAAATATTTTTGAGTTCAATGGTTATAAGCCGGTCATACACGAATCCGCTTTTGTACATCCGAATGCAACAGTTACCGGCAATGTGATCATAGGCAAAAAAGTTTACATCGGTCCCGGTGCAGCATTGCGCGGCGACTGGGGACAAATCATCATTTCGGATGGATGCAATGTGCAGGAAAATTGCACTATTCACATGTTTCCGGGCGTCACTGTGTTGTTGAAAGAAGATGCACACATAGGACATGGAGCAATCATCCACGGAGCTACGATCGGAAAAAACTGTCTGATAGGAATGAATGCGGTCATCATGGATAGGGTAGAGGTCGGCGATGATTGCATTGTCGGCGCTTTGACTTTTGTTCCTGCGGATATGATTATCCCTTGCAGAAGTGTTGTAGTAGGAAATCCTGCGAAAGTTGTGAAAGAAGTAAGTGATGAAATGATCAAATGGAAATCCGAAGGGACGAAAATTTATCATCAACTTCCGGAAGATTGTCGCAATACACTCAAACCTTGCGAACCACTTCGGTCACCGGAACCCGGCAGGAAAATGCAAGGAGGCGATTTTAAAACCTGGAATGAAAGCAAGTGAGAATTGTCAAACGATTTTTTTAACCAATGTCCGTTTTCTTTTTGGTAAAAAATTGTTGGATGCTTTCTTAGGATATCGATAAAATTTCAAATGCATTAGTTGGCACTTAAAGTATCCTGATCCATTTCACGAAGTGTTTGCGTGAGTGATTTTTCAAACTCTCCGAATCTCGGCTCCTCGGCGAATCTCGGCGCGAAAT
>JANOVT010000052.1:0-9990 GCA_031417525.1 Flavobacteriales bacterium
GCCGCACTCCGGTGCCAATGCAAATAGTGCTGTCATGCTCGCCTGTCTGAAACCGGGCGATACCATACTTGGTCTTGATCTTTCTCAAGGCGGGCATCTTACACATGGTTCTCCGGTAAATTATTCGGGGAAACTTTACCACGCCACATTCTATGGTGTTGATCGTGAAACCGGCCGGGTAGATATGCGCACGGTGGAAGAAATCGCCCACAGAGAAAAACCTAAAATGATCATTTGTGGCGCTTCTGCTTATAGCCGCGACTGGGAATATGAAAAGTTTCGCGAGATTGCAGATAGTGTAGGAGCTATCGTGATGGCAGATGTTTCTCATCCTGCAGGTTTGATTGCGAAAGGTCTTCTCAACGATCCTCTCAAGCATTGTCATATCGTCACTACAACCACTCATAAAACATTGCGCGGACCTCGCGGTGGTGTCATCATGATTGGAAAAGATTTTGAAAATCCATACGGAATTAAAACACCCAAAGGTGAAATTCGGATGATGTCATCATTGCTTGATAGCGGTGTATTCCCCGGTATGCAAGGCGGTCCGCTGGAACACGTCATCGCCGCAAAAGCGGTTGCATTTGGTGAAGCGCTTCAACCAGGATTTAAAAAATATGGTGAACAGGTCATCAAAAACGCTGCGGCACTTTCGGGTGCTCTTATTGCGCGTGGCTACCAGATAGTAAGCGGTGGCACCGACAATCATTGTTTTCTGATTGATTTGCGCAACAAAGGAATTACTGGTAAAGAAGCAGATGCCGCTTTGATCGCAGCGGACATTACGGTGAACAAAAACATGGTGCCATACGATGATAAATCACCGATGGTAACAAGTGGAATACGCATCGGAACACCGGCAATTACAACGCGTGGATTTAAGGAGAAAGAAATGGAAACAATTGCTTCACTCATTGACGAAACACTGATGGGAAGGGCAGATACCAGCGTTCTTAGCTCTGTGAGAAAAAAGGTAAATGAGATGATGGAGGGCGTTCAACTTTTTGCAGAAATCTCCGAAAAGTCTGTTGTTTGATTTGTGAAAATGGAACGCATAAAATCAGATGTTCAGAAATCAATACCGCAAGCTCTTCTTGTCCATATCAATTCTCCATTAAGTTTGACAAGTTGTAGTAGCCTCCAAGAATCGGCGTGCACATTAATTCAGCATTTATGATATCACAAATCATTTTTGTACTACTGCTTGTTGTTACGGGTTATTTTGCCTACAAGCGTTTTGCATTCGTCAGAAGAAATATTTTAATCGGGCATAAAGTTCAACTTCAGGGCTCATCATCCGAGCGCTGGAATACTCTGTTTCGGGTAGCGCTCGGTCAGGGCAAAATGTTTACGCGGCCTTTTGCAGCTGTCATGCACGTATTCATTTATGTCGGATTCATCATCATCAATATTGAACTTCTTGAGATTCTAATCGATGGACTTTTCGGAACGCATCGCATTTTTTCGGTGCTGGGTTCGTTCTACAATTTTCTCATTGGAAGTTTTGAAATTCTTGCGGTGCTTGTTCTCATTTCCTGCGTCGCATTCCTGCTTCGCAGAAATGTTCTTAAACTCAAACGATTCTGGCAAAAAGAAATGACCTCCTGGCCGCGAACGGATGCCAATCTCATTCTTATTACCGAAATACTATTGATGGCCGCATTTCTGGAAATGAATGCGTGTGATTATATCCTCCAATCAAGAGGAGCTGAACATTTTGTGCAGGCAGGAAGTTTCCCGATCTCTTCACTATTGGCTCCAATTTTTGACGGATTTTCCGATCATTCACTCATTCTCATTGAACGCTTTTGCTGGTGGTTTCATATTGTCGGCATTCTTGCGTTTATGGTCTATGTTACCTATTCAAAACACTTGCACATCATCCTTGCATTTCCGAATACCTTTTATAGCAAACTACAACCGGCAGGCGAATTCAACAACCTGCAGTCTGTGACAAATGAAGTAAAATTGATGTTGGATCCTTCAGCCGTTGTGCCACCATCAGATGGTTCGCCACAACGTTTCGGTGCGAAGGATGTTTTTGATTTGAGTTGGGTGCAATTGATGAATGCGTACAGCTGCACCGAATGCGGAAGATGTACAGCAGAGTGCCCGGCAAATCAAACCGGCAAACTTTTATCGCCGCGAAAAATCATGATGGATACGCGAGACCGTTTAGAAGAAGTTGGAAAAAAATGTGATGCGAACAAAGGCAAATGGGAAGACGATGGCCGATCGCTTCTTCGTGATTATATCTCAGAAGAAGAACTTTGGGCTTGCACGACTTGCAACGCTTGCACGATGGCATGTCCGGTGAATATCAATCCTCTTGAGATCATCGTTGATCTGCGGAGATATCTGATCATGGAAGAAAGCAAGTCGCCGGAAAGTATTACAGTGATGTTTAATAATATTGAAAACAATGGAGCGCCATGGGCTATGAGTGCATCTGACCGCGACAATTGGAGAAACTAATATGGCAATTTATACTCTGAACATACAAGGTTTCAAATCAATCAAACACGCACAGATTCGATTTGATCAACTAAACGTTTTGATCGGTCAGAATGGAGCAGGAAAATCAAATTTATTGAGCGGAATTCGCTTGCTCAGTCACTTTGAGAATGGAACGCTTTCAAAATATGTTGGGGAAGAGGGAGGAGCAAACCAGTTATTATTTGATGGAGTAACGCGAACCAATAACCTGTTAATAAAAGCCGTTTTCGGGCCATATGAGAACAACTTCTTCGGTATTGAAGTCATACTTTCACCAGATAAAAATGACTCACTATTCGCCGATAAGGTTGTTGTTGGTCAATGCTCTCAAGACGGTCTGTTTGTAAATTCACTCGAGTCCAATAATATTGCTGGTGCAAGTTATGGTAGACTGGTTGGTAAGGGCTATGACCAAATGAATACAATTTTGAAAACCACCTTTGTTTATCATTTTAACGATACTAGTATAACCTCACCTTTAAGACGGATTTGCGATGTAAATGATAATTTCTGGCTAAAACAAGATGGCTCAAATATCGCCGCTATCATTTTCAAAATGTATCAGGATAAAGGCGTTGTTTTCAAAATACTTGAAAGCACCATAAGCTCTGTATTTCCTGAGTTCGAAGAATTCGTATTTCCATTAGATTCTGAGAATAGAGAAAAGGTGTTTCTTTCCTGGAAAGAGAAAGAGAGGGGGCTAAACTTTAGAGTGAGTGGTTTCTCAGATGGTACCTTAAGATTCATCGCCCTGGTTGTGGCAATTTTGCAACCGGCCAAATTACCTGTAATTATTCTTGACGAGCCCGAAATTGGTTTACATCCCGCCGCCATTCAAAAACTTACTTCATTGATCAGAAGTTATTCCATTCGCACTCAATTTATTATTGCAACGCAATCAGTAACTTTACTCAACCAATTTGATGCAAATAATATCATTGTTGCGGAAAGGACCCTCAACTCATCCGCTTTCAAAAAACTCGATCAGAAGCTCTTGACTGATTGGTTGGATGACTATTCAATTGGTGAGCTTTGGGAAAAAAATGTTCTAGGAGGAAGGCCATGAAGCACTGGCTAATTTTAGTTGAAGGTCAAACGGAAGAGGTATTTGTAAAAGAACTTCTGGCCCCTTACCTATTAAAATACAATGTGAACGTTTCAGCTCGAATCATAATGACTAAGAGACTATCGAGTGGATTCAAATATAAGGGGGGTATTACGAGTTTCAAAAAGTTAGAGATAGACATCAACAACTGTTTGAGTGATTCAAGCGTTTATGTCTCTATGATAATAGATTTCTATGGCCTTCCGAATGATCTCTCTGGCAAAAATGAATGTGACGCTCTTAAAAGCCCTGCCGAATCAATTGTGTGCGTTGAAAATAAACTGTTCGAACGCATCGCCAATAAGCGCTTCTTGCCATATATCCAAATGCACGAATTCGAAGCATTATTATTTTCATCTAGCAAAGGTTTCGAGTACTTTCACTCTCAGGAGTCCACAGTAATGAAAAAAATAAATAAGATCATTAATGAATACCCTAATCCGGAGGACATAAATCAAGGAATTGAAACAGCACCTTCAAAAAGACTCAAATCCATCATCATTGGATATGACAAGATAAATCAAGGAAATCTAATTGCTTTGGAGACGTCACTGGAAGTAATTCTTCAAAAATGCCATAGATTTAAAGCTTGGGTAAACAACTTAATTCAGTTTGAACTGTCAAACAAATGAGCGAAAATCAACTTATACAAACAGAAGAAGATGGCAAAAGGATTTCACCCATTCTGCCTGCCAATATCAAAAACTTTCTGATTGATATTGATGGTACTGTTGGTGAAGATATTCCGAATGAAGAACCCGCGCGAATGGTGAATGCAGCTGTCTATCCGGACGCTCTTCAGAAATGCAATCAGTGGTACGACGAAGGACATGTTATTTATTTCTTCACTTCGCGCACCGAAGCACATCGCGAAGTCACTTTAGCCTGGCTGGAAAAAAGTGGATTCAAATACCACGGCATTATTTTCGGCAAACCACGTGGCGGAAATTATCACTGGATCGATAATCACATGGTACGGGCCACTAGATTTGAAGGTAAGTTCACGGATCTGGTGGAGAAAGAGATGACGATACAGGTTTTTAAAGAATAGAGGTGAGAGGTGAGAGGTGAGAAGTGAGAAGTGAGTGATTTGGATTAGAAAAATTGAACATACGATGAGTGAATTGAAGGTAAAAACAATGGCTGAATGCCTTGCCGCAGGCGAGGTTCCTGAAATACTCTTTTGGGTAGGATGTGCGGGCAGTTTTGATGACCGGGCAAAAAAAATCACCAAAGCCATTGCCCGCATTCTCAATCATTGTGAGGTTTCATTTGCCATATTGGGTGCAGAAGAATCATGTACCGGAGATCCTGCCAAACGCGCAGGCAACGAATTCCTCTTTCAAATGATGGCAATGCAAAACATTCAAGTGTTGAATGGATATGAAGTAAAAAAAATTGTCACCGGATGTCCGCATTGTTTTAATACCCTGAAAAATGAATATCCTTCGTTGGGCGGCAATTTTGAAGTTCTCCATCACACACAACTCATCAACGAACTGATCCGCGAAGGCCGTATTCAACTAAAAGAAGGTGGTAGTTTCAAAGGCAAACGCATCACCTTCCACGACCCATGTTATCTCGGTCGTGGCAATAATGTATATGAAGCACCAAGAGAAGTCCTTGAAAAATTGGACGCCGAACTTGTTGAAATGAAACGAAGCCGCGCTCATGGATTGTGCTGCGGTGCCGGTGGTGCGCAAATGTTCAAAGAAGCTGAACCTGGAAATAAAGAGGTGAATGTAGAGCGCACCGAAGACGCTTTGGAGACAGGCTCAACAATCATTGCAGCCGGATGTCCTTTCTGTAACACTATGCTCACCGACGGTGTGAAGCATTTTGAAAAAGAAAATCAGGTTGCGGTTAAAGACATTGCCGAATTGATTGCAGAGGCCGCAGACCTTTAAGCAAAATCATCACTTCTCAAAAGCCGAATGAAGTATCCTCATCACACAAATTCATTGTGCACTTTTGTATAATGCATATTTGTATAATCAGTTAACTTTGCTCCTTGCTACTTTTTTTGCATGGAAAACTCTTACTTCGCTTACCACATTATGCGGAAAAAGTATCCTCGAAGAAAAGGAACAAAAACACTTGAATGTAACTTTTTAAGTGGTTTGACTACAAGACACAAATGAACAAACTCATCAAACGCTTTCTTTGATATGAAATTACTCGATGGAAAAGTCGCAATCATCACCGGAGCTTCACGTGGCATCGGAAAAGGCATTGCCGAAAAATTTATTGAACAAGGTGCCAAAGTGATTTTCACTTACGCAAGCAGCGATGAAAAAGCAAGAGCACTTGAAGCAGAACTCGCCGCGAAAGGCGGTATTGCCAAAGGTTATAAGAGTGACGCTGCTGATTTCAATGCAGCCCATGCCTTAATCGACGAAGTGCTTAAGGAATTTGGAACAGTCGATATTCTGATAAATAACGCCGGTATAACCCGCGACAATTTGTTGATGAGAATGACCGAAGAACATTGGGATGAAATTATTCGTGTCAATCTGAAGTCGGTATTCAATATGACAAAAGCTGTGATCAAACCGATGCTGAAGGCACGTGCCGGAAGCATCATTAATATGAGTTCCGTAGTTGGTGTTAAAGGAAATGCGGGACAAGCAAATTATGCTGCATCTAAAGCCGGAATTATCGGATTTACGAAAAGTGTGGCGGCTGAATTGGGATCCAGAAATATTCGTTGCAATGCCATTGCTCCCGGATTTATTGAAACAGAAATGACCGGTGCACTGGATGAAAAAACAGTGCAGGAATGGCGCAATGCGATCCCGCTTAAACGCGGAGGCAGCACGAATGATGTTGCAAATGCAACCTTATTTCTTGCATCAGATATGAGTTCATATATCACCGGCCAAACCTTGCATGTGTGTGGTGGTATGCTCATGTAGTATGTCATCCATCCAATAATTCCCGTGAACCAAAATCATCCGACGAGCATTATAATTTCATCAAAAACAAACTCATTTAACAACCGACTACCATAAGATGTCAATCATCACCCAAGCTCCTTCGTGGCTTATCATTGTTTGTTTACTCGCCGGACTTTTTTATGCAGGTGCACTTTATTTTCGTGATCGTTTCAACAGAACGTATGGAGCGGCCCTTGCAACATTGCTTGGTTTTCTTCGATTTGCGTGTGTTTCCATTCTGGCCTTTTTCCTGATGAAACCACTGATCAAATCGATTGAAAGAAATATTGAAAAACCAGTTATTGTTTTTGCTCAAGACAATTCAGAATCACTTGTGGTTGGCAAAGATTCTGCCTACTACAAAAGCGAATACCTTACTCAATTACAAACTCTCATTACACAATTCGGAGATGATTATGAAATCAGACCGTATCACTTCGGAGATCAGTTTGGTGAAGGAATAGATTCCATTCAGTACAATGCGAAGCTCACGGATTTTTCCGGACTCCTCGAAGAAATATATACTCGTTACAGCGGCAGAAATCTCGGAGCAATCGTCATCGCTTCAGACGGACTGTACAACAAAGGAAGTAATCCAGTATACGCTTATAAAAAACTGAACGTACCTGTTTTCACTATTGCATTAGGTGATACAACCATTCAGCGCGACATACTTCTGTCAGATGTTGCTGTCAACAGACTTGCATACCTCGGCAATAAATTTCCACTTGAAATTACTGTTGAAGGTCGCAAAGCAAAAAATGAAAATGCGCTGCTCACTGTTTCAAGAAAAGGAAATGTTCTTTTTTCTGAAAACATTTCTTTCATCGATGATCGCTATTTCAAATCGATACCGCTTACACTGGAAGCGTCAGAAACCGGTCTACAGAAATATTCCATTCAACTGAGCACAATTGCAAATGAAATTACCACAGTGAATAATCACAAAGATGTTTTTATTGATGTACTAGATAGCAGACAAAAAGTGCTAATACTTGCCAATGCACCACATCCAGATTTAAATGCATTTCGAGACGCACTATCAAGCAACGAAAGTTATCAGGTGGATGTCAAACTCATGAAAGATTTTAGCGGTACAATTTCTGACTATAGCCTAGTCGTTTTTCATCAACTTCCAGGTGCCGGCAATCTGGGATCCAGCTTCATTACCAACGCACTTGAACAAAAAATACCTTCACTTTTTGTTTGGGGAAACAGCACAGACTTCAACGCTTTTGGATCATTAAATCTTGGTTACTCACTTTCAAATTATCGCAACAACGCAACAGATGTGAGTGGCTATTATTCAGATGAATTCACATTGTTTACAATGAGTGATGAAGTAAAAGGCATGATCAAAACAATGCCTCCACTTTCGTTGCCATTTGGCGACTACTCATTTAGTCCCGGTGTTAATAGCGTCATTCATCAGCAGGTGGGTCAGATCAAAACAAAAAAACCATTGATCTCATTCAACAAAATTGACGACTGTAAAATTGGATTGATTGCGGGTGAAGGTATTTGGCGTTGGAGGCTTGCTGCCTTTCAGCAATTCGAATCGCACGCACAGTTCAATGAGTTCATCACAAAAATGATTCAATACACTTCAGCTAAAGAAGACAAAAGTCTATTTCGTGTGACAGGTAAAAATGATTTCATGCAAAATGAAGTCGTGACCTTCGAAGCTGAATTGTACAATGAGAGCTATGAAGCGATCACGAACAAAGAAGTAAACATGCGCATTATCAATGATGAAGGCACAGAGTACAATTATGTTTTTTCCGTGAGCGGCAACAGCTACAAATTGAATGTTGGACAACTACCGGTTGGAAACTACCGATATGAATCAACAGTAAATGCGGATCATTCGGTGCTAAAAGAACGAGGCGAATTCAGTGTGAGTCCATTGCAATTCGAAGTGGTGAATACTATTGCGGATCACCGGTTGATGTATCAACTTGCGAAAGACAACAACGGAGAAATGGTTTATCCTGATCAATTGAATACACTTTCAGATCTGATCAAAAATCGAAAAGAAATTGTAGCCGTTTCTTATGAAAGTAAACAACTTGATGAGTTGATTAATTATACCTGGCTGCTTGGATTAATCATCGTGTTGCTAGGTGGTGAATGGTTGCTAAGGAAAAGAGCCGGTACTTATTAAATCAATACAACATCATCCAGTCAGAAAATTCAGATCCTGTTATTAAAAAACCTTCATGAAATCGCATATCAGAATAGGAGGCGTGCCTGAACACTTTAATCTGCCATGGCAATTGGCAGCGGAGCATGATATTTTTTCAACTGAAAATATCGATCTCGCCTGGACGGTATATGCAGGTGGCACCGGCGCGATGACAACAGCTTTGAACAATGGTGAACTTGACATTGCCATCTTGCTGACCGAAGGATTTGTTGCAGCAGCAAGCCAGGGTTTGAAAGCAAAAATCGCGAAAGTCTATATCGAGACTCCGCTGGTATGGGGAATTTATACCGGTTCCAATTCGAAAATAAAACGTCCCGAAGACATCAAAAAAGGGAAGTACTCTATTTCCCGATTCGGTTCAGGATCACACTTGATGGCGATGATCCATGCCAGGCAGAAAAAAATAAATCTCACAGAAAAAGATTTTAAAGTGGTCAATAGTCTGCATGGTGCAGTTGATTCATTGGTTCGAAATGAAACTCAACTTTTTTATTGGGAGAAATTTATGACTCGTCCTTTTGTAAAAAGTGGTGAACTCGAACTGATAGGAGAATTCAGTGCGCCATGGAGTAGCTTTTTGGTGATTGCGAGTGATCATGTTTTAAAAACAAAAGCGGAAGCTGTGCAACGACTTTTGCAAATGATGAATGCCGAATGCATCAATTTCAAACAAGATAATTCGAGCGTCATCTACTTGAGAAAAAGATTTGACATGAGCATGCAGGAAGCACGCTCATGGCTTCGCAATACGCAATGGAATTACGACTATCAAGTAAGCGAAGAAAGTTTGCAGAATGCAAAAAACGCGTTAGTCTCCATTAATATGTGTGACGAAAAATTGAAAGTGAACAAGCTTTGTGCTTCATGGTTAAAAATTGGTTGAAATGAAAAAAATGTGGAGTAAAAAATGGTTCAGAGTCTGTTCAATTATTTTGGGAGTTCTTCTTCTGCTTTTTGTTTTTCGAAATCGCATCTTACACGGTATTGGGAATTGGCTTGTAAAAAGTGATGAGCTTGTTTTGACAGAAGCATGTTTTGTTTTAGGTGGAAATAGTTATGAGCGTGGTCTTGCCGCGGTGGTCGTGCACGAAACATTCCCTACACAACAATTCGTTGCAACAGGTGGGAATTACCCCTATCAGATTCTTTGCCTCGACACCTCCATGTTTGAAGCAGAACTGACAAAACACATGATGGTGAATAAAGGTGTTCCTTATGATCAAATCAAAACACTTACGACTGCG
>JANOVT010000053.1:0-22443 GCA_031417525.1 Flavobacteriales bacterium
CTGGAAGAACAAACAATCAACAATTTGACACTTGGGAAGATCAATTTGTTGACCAAAAATGGAGTGGACGCAAGCAACAGCAGTAAACCAAACTTCAGTTTATTAGGTGATCCTGCTCTAAAAATGGTCTATCCAAAGTTTAATGTGTATACTACAAAGATCAACGGCATCCCGCTAGAAAATTTTGTTGATACCCTTAAGGCTTTACAAGAAATTGAATTCACAGGTTTCGTAGGCAATGCAGAAGGTGAAAAGCTCAGTGATTTTAATGGATTCATTTATCCAACAGTTTATGACAAACTCACTCATATCTATACTCAAAACAATGATTATGATGGTCAGTATGGCGTAGTGCAGGAGTATGATGTATTCAATAAAAATATTTTCAAGGGTAAGGCAAGCGTATCCGGTGGTGATTTTTCATTCAAGTTCATTGTTCCTTATGACATCAATTATACAGTTGACTCTGGAAGAGTAAGCTATTATGCGGTTGCCGGCAACAATGATGCTCATGGATATTCTCAAGATTTCAGAATTGGGGGCTCCCTTTCGGGGGTTCAATTAAATACCGTGGGACCTGACATTGCTCTGTATCTCAATGATACCACTTTTGTATCAGGTGGTCTCAGCGATTCGCAACCCATTCTGCTCGCACTTCTCAATGATGAAAATGGAATCAACACTGTTGGTAATGGTATCGGACATGATTTGACCGCCATTCTTGACAGTGATTCTCAAAATCCGATTGTATTAAATGAATATTACGAAACCAATCTGGATACTTACAAATCCGGAAAAGTAAGGTATCAAATGCCGGAGCTACCGATTGGCGATCACTCCATTAGCCTGAAAGCTTGGGATGTACATAATAATTCATCGACTGCTACGTTGGCTTTCACCGTTGCAGAAAACAGCGCCATTGCCTTGCAACATGTACTGAACTACCCTAATCCTTTCACAACGCATACCGAGTTTATGTTTGAGCATAATCAGGTGTGCACCGTATTGCAGGTGCGAGTACAAGTATTTACTGTAAGTGGCAAACTTGTGAAAACTATCGAACAGGATGTTATGCAAACTGGTTTCCGATCTACTCCTATTGAATGGGATGGCACAGATGATTTTGGAGACAGAATCGGGCGTGGCGTTTACGTTTATAAAATTGAAGTGCTCAATGACACTGGTCAAAAGGCCGAACAATACGAGAAACTTGTGATCCTGAAATAGAACCTTAAAAATTATCATGCGTATATTTGCCCCCCCGTTGAAAAATCGAATCATGCTGAAATACAGTTATCTAATCCTGACCATTATAATTGGTGTTCAAAGTGCTTCTGCACAATTGGGAAATACCGGAAGTCAGACCAGAAGTACATGGCAGTTGAATACCATCACGACAGCCGTGCCTTTTCTCCAAATAACACCTGATTCACGTTCCGGTGCAATGGGAGATGCTGGTGTTGCATTAAGTCCGGATGCCAATTCCACTTTTTGGAATGCGGCCAAACTTGCGTTCGTCCAAGAAGATGTGGAAGTTTCGCTTTCGTATTCTCCCTGGCTGAGAGCGTTGGTGAACGACATGAGTCTCGCCTATCTGAGCGGATACAAAAAGTTATCGAAAAATCAAACTGTTGGAGGATCACTCCGCTATTTCACACTCGGTAATATCACTTTTACGGACGAAGTAGGCACGGTGATTCGCGATTTTAAACCAAACGAGTTTGCATTGGATGGTTCTTTCGGTCAAAAATTCGGTGAGAAATTGAGTGGTGGTATCGCCATTCGTTATGTTTATTCGAATCTTACAGGTGGACAAAACGTACTTGGTGCTGACAGTAAACCCGGCCAATCAGTGGCTGCAGATGTTTCTGTTTTTTACAGCAATGACAAAATGAAAGTGGGAGGACGTGATGCTCGCCTCAACATTGGCGCCAACGTTTCCAACATCGGAAATAAAATGCGTTACACCAATTCGGATAAACGAGATTTTATTCCAACCAACTTAAAAATTGGAACTGCATACACTGTTGATTTGGACAAATACAACCAAATCACTGTGGCTCTTGATCTCAATAAATTACTCGTTCCAACTCCTCCTCGTTACACAGCGGATGGAGACAGCTTGCTTGCTGGTAAAGACCCTGATGTAGGCACAGCTACCGGCATGGTTCAATCTTTCTATGACGCGCCTGGTGATGTCAGCAACGAAGGAAATATCATCGCCGGCAGTGTAGTAAAAGAAGAATTGCGCGAAGTGAATATTGGTGGTGGTTTTGAATACTGGTACGATCAACAATTCGCTTTCAGAACTGGATACTTCTATGAAAACTATACTAAAGGTAATCGTCAGTTTATCACACTCGGCGCCGGGTTGAAGTATCAGGTTTTGACTATTGATATGTCTTACCTCATCAGCACTACACAACAGAATCCTCTTGCCAATACTTTACGATTCACTCTCAGATTGGCTGTTGGTAAAGGTTCAGCCAAATCCGACGAAGAACCAACGGAGTAATTCAGAGACATGCTTCAATTCAGGGTAGGTTTTGGATTCGACGTTCACCAATTGAAAGAAGGGCGTGAACTTTGGCTTGGGGGCGTTTTGATTCCTCACACGGTTGGAGCACTTGGTCACAGTGATGCGGATGTGCTACTCCATGCAATTTGTGACGCTATTCTTGGAGCAGCCAACCTTGGCGATATAGGTAAACACTTTCCGGACACCAGTTCAGACTATAAAAATATTGATTCGAAAATTTTGCTGGCAAACACTTGTTCTCTGATGAAGCAAGCCGGATGGAGTATCAATAACATTGATTGTACACTTTGTATGGAAAAGCCTAAAATTCTTCCTTTTGTACCCTCCATGAAAATTGCCATTTCGAAGTCTGCACAAATACTAGAAAATCAGATCTCAATCAAAGCTACAACCAATGAAAAACTTGGTTTCATTGGACGTGAGGAAGGTGTCGCTGCTTATGCAGTCGTGATGTTGTCAGCACTACCTCAATAAAAGCTACATTCGCTTACGTCAATTCATTATTCATGCAAAAAATCACCATCCAAACTGAAATTGAGTGTTATGAAAATTCTGATGAATTGCATGCATCGGAACAGCATCTGTTGAAGTTGTCCATGGAAGCCAAGGACGCGGCTTACGCACCTTACAGCAGATTCAAAGTTGGAGCAGCGTTGCTGCTTGACGATGGCACCATTGTGAAGGGCAATAATCAGGAGAATGTGGCATACCCAAGCGGATTGTGCGCCGAGCGCGTCGCCATTTTCGCCGCAGGTGCGAATTTTCCCGGTAAACAGATAAAAAAAATCGCCATCACTGCTGCTTCCATGGATTTCCCAAGTGATCATCCTGTTGCACCTTGTGGAGCCTGCAGGCAAACCATGCTCGAATATGAATTGAATCAAGGTGAAGAAATTGTCATCATAATGAAGGGAACTACGGGAAAAACTTATCGTTCAATAAGTGTAAGACAACTACTTCCTCTCTTTTTTCATGAAGACGGATTAAAATCGAAATGATTAGCTAATCTGGTTGTCTTAGTCATTTTTTCGCCTGTGCATCATCATCGAACGCGAAACATTTTGCCTTAAATCAGTTACATTTTCAGATAGTTCCAGCTTCTTACAATTCCTGTTGATTCATAATTCGCACCCGTAAAAGTGGATGACTGGATGTTGGATTTTTCAATTACCACAATCGCCATCGAAGTCATTTCTATTTCTGGAACAAATACTACGTCACAAAAATTAAAGCAAAAAAAAGAGGCTGCCGGAAAACCGACAGCCTCTGATTTATACCAAAAACCTATTGTGGCCAAGGGCACAATTCACCGTAATGAGAGATGAAAATAATCAAATCAGATACACCTGTGATTCCGTTGCCATCAAAGTCAGATGGGCAATCAGATTGATCAGGACCAAATACGCATGTATTATCATCAATGATCGCTGCGTTATCAAAGTTGAGGGCTGTTGAGTAGGTACAACCCAGACAAGATGAGTAATCACACAATGTGCAATCACTGATTCCAGCTGTAGGATCGTAGTTACAAGCAACAGGCTCAGTGCAACCTGGAGTACAGTTTGCACCACCAACGCTAAATCCAATTCCATCAGGATCGTTTGCTACACCATTCAAAACACCACCAGTTACTCCAGTGAGTGTCCAGCTGATTTCACCATCAAATGTTCCACCACCGACAACGATCGTGTAACATCCGTCAGCAAGACAGAAGTTGGCTGTAGCGAAAGAACCAGCAGGCAGACCAGCCGTTCCAACGATTAATCCAGAGCCAGCATCGATAATGGTAGCAGTTGCGCCATTCCATCCATCACCAAAGCTATCATTCAAGAGCATTCCAATGCAGTTTTCAAAACAGCACTGTGTTGGATCATTGATGGTTGCTGTAGCATCATAGTTACAGGCTGTGTTATCAGCGCAACCAGCGCATGTTGTGAATTCGCAAGAACCATCATCTGTAGTAGCATTGGCGTTGAAGTTACAAGCACCAGTATCTGTACAACCACACTCGCCAGCACCAATGGTGAAGGAGAATGTTCCTGTGCCAGAACCTGCAGCACCTGCAGCGATGTTGTTTCCGTTTTCGTCATCGAGAGACCAAACTACTTCACCGGCGAAGAATCCGCCACCAACTGTCATGGTGTAGCAACCGTCTGCAAGACAGAATACATCAAATCCGATATCGGTTCCATCGCCGCACTGAGCGTTATCGAGGTCACCACTTGCAACCACGTTACCGTTGAGATCCTCAATAGAATATGTGTTTCCGTTCCAGCCATCGCCGAAGGTGTCTTGCATATCCATCATTACCGCTGTGCTTCCAACTGCGCAACCAGCGCAAGAGAAGTAGTCGCAAGAATTGTCATCAACGTTTGCAGTTGGATCGAAGTTACAAGCGCACTGATCGAGACATCCGTTTACAACTGGGTCGCAAGAGAATGACAAGTCGAAGCCGCCATCAAACAAATCATCGATATTATCACCATCGGTATCAACACCACCTGCAGTGATATAGACATAATAAACTGTACCAGGAGTAGAAATGAAGCTAACAGAAGCATCGTCACCATCGAAGAAACCGCAACCAGCATCAGTTGCATCGTCATCTTCAGAATCAACACAAACGAACGGACCTGCGCAGCCATTGTCTGAGCTGAGTACTGTGATACGTGAATCAATTGGAGATCCGCAAGTGTTTAAAGATACAAATTGTCCGTCACCAGTAAAAGTGTACCAAACACCTTGATCGCCTGCACCAACTGGGCAAACCAATGGAGCGCCAGTATTTGTAGAACCACCAGTAGTTCCGGATACAGTTGAATTGCAATTCAAAGCTTCAGCATCATCACAAAGATCATTGGCAGGACCAGTGAGGTATTCGCAGCTTCCATCATCGATATCACAATCATTACAGAAGTTGGTAGCCAAAGGATCTGTACAACCAACATTGGAAAGTGTTACGTTCAGAACGAAACTTCCACAGTTAATTGGATCAGAAGTAGTAAGGCAGAAATAGTAGTTCGTATTTGGCTGGAGAACCAATCCAAATTCGAATGAGTTGAAAATGAAACCATCCAGAGGGCTACCGTCGAAACCAACACCACCAACAAGTGGGTTCAGTGCACCGCAACCATCTGTTCCATCAAACATACCGATACCAACGTCAGTTCCATCTTCAGCATCAGCACCTTCACCCAATCCATTCCAGAAAGTGATTGACAATGCATCAAAATCAGCAGAGTTGATGACGTACCAGATACCATATTCAGTTCCGAAACCAGCCCAAGCAGCCATATCACCATCAGGGTTAGAGCAGCAAAGGTTACCTGGGAAATCTACTCCTGTTGGCAAAGGAAGTGCGTTAGCACATTCATCGTTGATTGCGATACCGTCGCAGTCAACACAAGTCATTTCAAGAGTAAAGTCGATACCGTTTCCAGCACCAAATTCAGAAACCAAAACGTAATATGCAAATCCGTTGATTGTAGTAAACGTGATGGAAGAAAGGAAACCTGCGGCGCAGCCATCATCATTACCCGCAACACAAACAGGAGTGACGCAATCACCAACAAAAACGTGAATTTTTGTATCACCACCAGCACTGTTACAAGTTGAAAGTTGAACCTGATCACCCGTACCAATAAAAGTATACCATACTCCTGGCGAAGTCACCGCGATTCCGGTACAAGCATCCAAGGTACCATCCGCATTGGCGTTGATAGTGCTGCCATCAATGATCTGACCGCAACCGATCGCAGAAGCATTCGCGCAATCATCATTTACAGGAGGACAGATACAAGATCCATCATCATCTGTAGCGAATTGATTGTAGTTATTACAGTTTGAATCAGTACAACCTGGAATAACACAACCAGTTTGGCCTGCCCAAGGGAAACCTACGTTCGCATTTGCACCACCAGAAACAAGAACGTTGTTGCTGATATCCGTAATATTCCATGAAATTTCATCAGGGAAAGTACCACCAGTAACTGTCATAGTGTAGCAACCAGGAAGAACACATTCAACTTGAGTTCCTGCATCACCATCAGTTAAACCGCCAGTAGCAACTGTGGCAAAGTTTTCATCCAATAGGATCCAAACAGCACCATTCCAGCCATCACCGAAAGCATCGATCATATTGATGTTCATTACTTGTGAACCGCCAGTGCAAGTTATGCAACTGCCATCATCACAAACTGCAGAAGGATCGAAGTTTGTTGCAAACAAATCGGTGCAACCAGAAACAAGGCCACCAAGAGCGAAGGTAGCTGTTTCAGGACCAAAACCTGCCCCAAGTGATGCAGTTGCCTCCACGTTGCCGTTTTCATCAGTAATAACGAATGTATTACCATTCCAGCCATCACCAAAAGTATCAGTCATAACGAGTGAATAACCACAATCAGCTGTTGGGATACAAACAAGACCGTTAAAAGGTGCACCACCTGAAGCAATTGAATTACCGTTTGGATCAAAAAGTTCCCAAGCTACTTCAACTTGGAAAGCACCGCCACCAACAGTAACTGTTTCACAAATGCCAAAGCAGCATGAACCGTCATCATTGGTAGCTACAGGCTCATAGTTACAAGCACCTGGATCTGTGCAACCATCTGAAAGCAGATCGCATGTCATTGTTAATTGGAAGTCACCTTCATTGGCATTCCATCCTCCGATTCGGAAGAGGTAAGTTGTTCCGTTCACAACGTTAAACGTTGTTTGAGATACAAGTCCGGCGAAGTCATCATTACCCGCAACACAAACTAATGTTCCGCAAACTCCTGAATAAACGTGAATCTGTGTGTCAAAGTTTGTATTTGGACTCACAAGAGAAAGTGTCACTGTTCCGTCTGAAGTGGCGGTATAAGAATACCAGAACTGACCTCCAGTTCCAACAGCTAAAGTTACACAATTGATTACTCCGGCAGTTGGTGAATCATTTGGCACACCGGCTGTGCTGCCAAAAGTCACATCATCGCACGTAATCGGCAAAGCCGTGTCGCAGGTCTGCTGCGCTCTGATTGATCCCCAACAGACTGCAAGCGCCAGGGTTAAGACCGAACTAATTCTTGTAAAAGTTTTCATCAAGCATTTGGTTTTGGTTAATACACTCATTAATTATTCATTTATTTATATGATGACAATACTACGATTGAACATACGCTTCCAAACGTGCAGAACACGTACTTTTCGATTTGACGCATTATTACAAACTGAAATAAACGAGGATACACACAAGTGCGCAGTTACTCCACAGACAATTTCGGTAGTAGTTAATACGGTTAAAAAGTGAGCGCAAGATAGAATACAAAATCAACACGAAACCAGTATGTGTGTAAAAAAAATATGAATCGTTGGAAAGCCCACTTGAATCAGCACTCCGGCTATTGAACTCAATCCACTCTATTTCGTTCTATTTCAGCCACATTTCAGCATGCCAGCTTTCGGAAAATGGGACCTTCCATTTATTTTTCAATTCGGAAACTTTTCGAATGGTGTTGTCAAATACGATGGTGGAATCTTGAATAAGCCCGGCTTTTCTTCTCGCCCAAAACAAATTGAGTTCAGCATCGACCAACTCATTATCCTCCCAATAAACAATTTGAGTTCGTTTGAAAAAATCAAGATGAAGGGTTTGACCGATCGATTTCACAAAGTTCACTGATTTATCAATGCCACATCCACTTGCTGTCGCCTGATTCTCATCCGCACCTATGACTAAAAAGCGGTGATGAAAGACTTCCGCCGTCGCATCCATCTTCGCTCCATGAGATGACCATGCATCTATAAATGAGCTGAGCTGTGTAGAAAGAAATGCCTCTTCATCCGAATTCAAAACTCGTTCACATTGATAAATCCAAATTCTGGATTCACCCGATAATTCATCAATTCTTTTCATTGCGAACAAATGTATTGTGATGCATCAATAACCAGCTGGCCGGGATTAAAATCATGAGAGGAACCAGCGATTGCAAACCTCCCACGATCTCCCGACTCACGCCATAGGCCTGGACGGAGGTCCCGGTAATCTTTCCTATTCCATAAATGGAAAAAGCCAAGAGGAAAAACAGAACATAAAGCCAAATAGTTCTTTTGAAGTAAATCGTCTGACCTGTAAACCACTTCATAACGAATGCATTGATGAACATAAAAACGACTACAAAAAAGACGGTAACGCCCCATTTCAACATGACCAATTGAGTATGCGACAACATCAGTAACGACTCCAGTTTACGGTGATTGTGATAATAGTCAAATGGTGCATTGATTTTCACCTTTTCCAACTGTTCCTTTTTGGCAGCGGCATCGGTATCAAAAAAGCCTGGAATAGCTTCTCCTTTATCCAGCAGATAGTTGATGTTAACCTTGAGATTTTCCTGCAAAAAGCCAATAACAACCGCAACCAGCAAAAGAATAATGATCCGGATAAATTTGTTCTTCATGCCTCAGTCTCTTTTTTCTTGCTGATGCCGGAAAATCTATTCACCCAAATCCACCATAAAAGAAAAACGAATGAATAAACGATAAGTGTAAACGTATAGTCATGATTAAAGGCCAGCCAATCCTCGTTCCAATGCACGACTACTGCAAGGCCAACGACCCTTATTGCATTAATAAGATGGATGAGAATTACGCCGATTGGCAAATACCAAATTTTATGTTTCCATGGCCCTGGAAAAGCAACGATAAAGGAAACAAAAAGGGCAAACAGAACTGATCCATCGCATGGTGCTCCTATTGTTACACCCATCGAGCCATCTATGCCAATATGAGTTCGGCAAGCGCCATCAATGTAGCCATAGTCTGTAATGACGTAACTCAACAACTTCAAAATAGACTCAGCAATTCGGACGAGGCTGTCGATGATGACGTGATCGAAACCGGTAACCGGCTTCAGATAATATTCATAGAGCACGTACCAGGCAATGTAAAGCCCGGAACCAACAACAATGAAACGAAAAAATGGATTTCGAAAAATCTTTGAAAACATCAGGCTTTTTTACGACTAACCTGATATGCTTTTTTACCACCAAAGGCAAGACCAGCAGCAATCAACAGACTGACACCACCATCAATTGGGCATGCCGGACCAAATGGAGGTCCACATGGTGGTGCAGCACCAGCAGCAGGACCAGGTTGTGAGTATGCCAAGACAGGCATTACAAAAAGGAGAACAAAAAGTATCCTGCGGAAAGTTGAGGTCATTAGAGTGAAATTTAGAGATATACAGAATTCTGAAGCAAATTTAGAGAATACCTGCCGAAAATGAAAAAAAATCAGTGAACTGAAAAGTCAAATCGGGTTGATAGGGTGAAAGGTCTGACAACATAACCCTTGCAGCACCTATGTTGATTTGCACAATCGTTGTTTAGCTCTTCTAAAAACGTTTCATCTCATTTGAAAACCAATCCAGACCGCATGAATCTCAGTTACTCCTAGCAGCAGTCCTCTGCCCTATATTTGCCGACCCCCATAAAGATGAACGTGTATTTATGACAGCGCAGCCGCAGAAAACGAATTTTCTTGACGCCGATGACCTTAGGCCAATACTGAAGTTTATCAGTAAGAACTGGTATCTGATGATCATTTTTTCTGGCATCGGATTAATGTTCGCTATGTTTTACACGCACAGGCTTCCTAATATCTATGCCGCCAAAGCTGAAATTCTCCTGAAATCTTCAGAAACCTATGACTACCAAACCCAGATCTACAAAGACCTTGGATACTATTCTCTGCTGCAGGATATCACCAATCAAAAACGAATACTCAGCTCTTACGATTTAATTGAAAAAGTACTTAAAAAAGTTGACTTCACTCAAAGCTATTATCTTGTAGGTAGGGTGAAAACAGAGCAGGTCGACAAATTTGCCTACTTCGACGTGAAATGTGATTGGCGTCGATTGGATATGAAGCTTTATAACAAGCCATTCAACCTAAAAGTTATTGACCTGAACAAGTACTCCATCAGTTACATTCTGGATGGTAAAAAACTAACGCATGAACTGGAGTTTGGCAAATTGCATGAGGATGTCAACTTCACCATCAAGGTGGAGCTCTTGCCTCGTGTTGACGAAATAAGTTTGAAGAGCATTCAGGAGCAAAATTTCCAATTTCAGGTGCATCATCCTGACTACATCATCAACAAGTTCAAGTCTGCTTTAGTGATCACAAATGCTGAATTTACCAGTATCCTTACTCTGACCATGAAGGATATGCTTGAAAGCAGAGCAAAAATTTTTCTCGATTCATTGGCCGCTGTCTACATCGACTACACACTCCAGAATCAGGTTGCTGTAAATGAAAATACTCAAGCATACATCGATCGACAGGTGGATGAAATCATGGTGATCATCGATTCACTTGAAGATGTGTTGGAAGACTTCAAGGATGAACGACACATTCTCGATTTGTCGATGGAGCAGAAGAATGCATTTGAGCAGTTGGCTCAATCTGAAATACAGATACGGTCGCTTAATCTTCGTAAGAAAGCTATTATTGATCTCGAGGAATTTTTGGTAAAAGAGAAAGATGTCTCTGTCATTCCACCAATGAATTATCTCTCCGGTGAAGATGGCTCTTTGAATGGCATGGTGATGGACCTTTTCAATCTTCGTCAAAGAAGAGTTGAGCTGTTGGTGGATATGAAACCTTCTGACCGGCGTGTGCAGAAGGTGGATTCCATTGTACAGACAATTCGGAATAGTGTCTTCAGATACACAACTGATAATTTGACTGCCATTGATCAACGAATACGGGATTTGAAGGCAGAGAAAAATCTTGCGGAAGGTAAACTCATGCACATTCCAAGATCGCAACGAGATCTTTTGAGTATTGAAAGAAAACTGACGGTGAATGAAGGTCTTTACACTTTCCTCCTGCAGAAAAAGGCCAATACTGTCATTGCGCGTGCGGCTATTATTCCTCAAACTAGTGTAATCGAAGCTGCGCGTTCACTTGGTGTAGTTGGTCCGGAAAAAACCAACACTATCTGGACGTATATCGGAATAGGACTATTCGCAGCTCTTCTTGTTGGTTTTGTCCGAGCTATATTCTTTGAACGCATTGAAAATACCCGCGAGCTAAAATCCATCAGCAGATTACCACTGTTGGGTGGCGTTCCAAATTATCAGGATATTGATCTTGAACCAATCGTTATTGCAAGCAATCCGCGATCAAACGTCAGCGAAGCATTCCGATCCATCCGTACTAATTTGCAATATATTTTGCCGGAAGAAGGTCCAAAAGTTATTCTGGTAACTTCTCTTCACCCTGGGGAAGGAAAAACATTTGTTTCTGTCAATCTGGCTTCTGTGCTTGCCAAGGCATCGAAACGTGTAATGGTACTCGACTTCGATATGCACAAACCGAAAGTGCACAAGACATTCAATCTGGAAAACGTAAGTGGTATCTCTTCATTCCTGATCGGAAAAACCGATTTCAAACATTCAATTATCACCACGCAGATTGAAAACCTTGATGCGATTACGGCTGGACCTGTGCCACCAAATGCTTCGGAGCTTGTTCTGAATGCGCGTGTCGACATTTTGCTGAAAGAACTCAAAGACAGCTACGACTATGTGATTGTCGATACACCACCGCTGATGCTGATCAGTGATTCGCTTGTGTTGTTGAACAAAGCCGATCTTGGAATATTCGTAATGAATACAGAGAAGGCCACCAAAGCCGGGGTTCGACATCTGGAAGATGTGTTGATGCAAAACAACCTGATGCGAAATGCGATTTTGTTGAATAATATCAAACAAAAACGCTGGAAATACTACTATGGTAAGTATGCATATCGCTACGGATATGGCTACGGATATGGCTATGGCTATGGCAATTCCTACGGTAGTTATTCTTACGGCAACACCTACTACACCAACGATTCGGATAATAAACCGAAAAGAAGGAGCAAGAAAAATGGAAATGGTGCGTAATGGTCTCGATCATTATTACAACATATAACTATGGCCAATTCGTGGAGCGATCCATTCGCAGTGCGATTGATCAGACATTAAATGACGACGAATACGAAGTCATTGTTGTCAACGATTGTTCTACGGATAACACAAAGGAAGTTCTCGAGAATTTTGCTGAAGAAATAAGGACTTTCAATCTCGAAGAAAATCTTGGACTTGCCGCCGCCAGAAATTTTGGAATACGAAAAGCGAGAGGTCAGTTTATCATTTTTTTAGATGCTGACGATTACATCCACAAAGAATTGTTGCGTGTTCAAAAACTATTTTTGGAAGAAAACAATAACCTCGATGCCGTATCTGTAGATTACTACATGGTGGATGAAAGAGGAAAACATTTAAGTCATGTCAGCGCAGCAGAACATCCTATTGCCTGCGGCATTATGTTTCGCAAAGATTTTCTTTACAATATCGGATTGTATGACGAAGGTTTTCGTGCCCGTGAGGAAGAAGATTTGCGCATTCGCTGGCAAGAGAAATACAATGTTTACAATATTATTCTTCCTCTTTACAGATATAGAATGCACGATAGCAATCTGACAAAAAATCTGGATGAGATGGAAAAACATCGCGAGCTGTTGAAGTCTAAACACAACAAATGAGTCGATTTCTGGAGGGTGAAAATATTTACCTGCGCGCTCTTTCACTGAATGATGTGACAGAGGAGTATTTATCCTGGCTGAATGATGAAGAAACTACACGCGGACTCGCATCCGGAGTCTTTCCTTCTTCAATTGACGAATTGCTCCGTTTTGTGGAGAGTGTCGTCAATAATAAAAATGTTGTGATGTTTGCTGTGTGCGACAACACAAATGACAGACACATCGGCAACATCAAACTTGATCAATTCGATTGGGTGAGCAGAACTTGCGAACTTGGGCTACTCATCGGCGATAAAACATATTGGGGTCGGGGCATTGGAACAGAGGTCTGCAAATTGGCTTTGAACTATGCATTTACGGACCTCAACATCCGCAAAGTAACTCTGGCTGTATATGAAAACAATCCTTCCGCCATCAGGGTCTATGAAAAACTAGGTTTCATAAGAGAAGGTCAGTTGCGAAAACACATCTTTGAAGGCGGCACCTACTTCGATAAATTTTATATGGGAATCTTTCGGGAGGAATTGAAATGAATCTCTGCATCATACAGGCTCGGATGGGTTCTTCACGTTTGCCCGGTAAAGTATTACGAGATGTTCACGGAAAATCCATTCTCCTAAATGTACTCGACAGACTTTCTCCTTCCACAACGATAGACAAGTTCATTGTTGCAACAACAACAAATCCGGAAGATGACGCAATCGAAAATTTTTGCAAGGAATTCCAAGTAAAGTGTTATCGCGGAAGTGACTGGGATGTTCTTGCACGATTTTATCATGCATCCGTTTCAGAAGGAGCAAAAGATGGCGATCACATCATTCGGATTTGTTGTGATAATCCTATCCATTCTTACAAAGTGGTTGATTTTGTTGTGAATGCCTTCTTGAAAAGTGGCGTCGACTATTTTTCGAACAGCAATCAGGAACCGGACTTTCTGGAAGATGGATTCGACGTGGAAGTTGCAACATTCTCTGCATTAGAAATTGCTTTTCAATCTGCAAAAATGTTGAGTGAACGTGAACATGTGATGCCCTACATCAAAAATTCAGGTCGGTTCTCTTTAGGTTGGCGAAAAGCAAATCCGGAATACACATTCAAGCTTTCTGTTGACACAGAAAATGATCTCAAAATGGCGCAACGCATTTTCTCAGAACTGCAGTCTAATCCTGACTTTTCGATTGATGATGTTGTTCGCCTGCTAAAACAAAAACCGGAAATTCTTGCAATCAATGAAGAGAGCGAAATCAACTCCGGCTATAAAAAATCAATTGAATCCGACAAACAAATACTCTAAGCATCGGGTTCATTTTTGAACAACGCTATTTCCACCATAGATCAGCCACATGGAAACGAAAACAATAAAGAGAATCAACAACTTCGCGAAGAGTGATGAATACCGCAACAGGATTCACGATCTCATTCCAGGAGGTGCCCATACATACTCGAAAGGAGATGATCAATTCCCGATTCTTTCTCCGGCGTCGATTACTCATGGCAAAGGCAGCCATGTCTGGGATGAAGATGGCAATGAATTCATTGAATGCCTTGGCGGGTTGGCTTCCATCAGTCTCGGCCATGCCTACGAACCAGTTGTGAATCGCGTTATTGCAGAGCTTCATAAAGGCAATAACTTCAGCAGACCGTCCGTGATCGAACGTGAAATTGCTGAGCGATTTTTAAGTATGGTGAAAGTGCATGATATGATCAAATTCGCAAAGAATGGATCAGTTGTTACAACCGCCGCCGTAAAACTCGCACGTGCTTTTACCGGAAGAAAACTTATTGCCAGACCTGCAGAACATCCTTTCTATTCTTATGACGATTGGTTCATCGGAAGCACGGACGTGAAAAGTGGGATCCCGAATGATATTTCAAATCTTACCGTGATGTTTCATGCAGATGACCTTTCATCACTGCAAACACTCTTCGATCAATATCCGGGTCAGATTGCTTGTGTTATTTCTGAACCTGAAAAAGCAAATGTTCTTCCTGAAAATTTTCTGAAAGACGCCATCGATTTAACTCACAAAAACGGAGCATTGTGGATCATGGATGAAATGATTACAGGTTATAAAACAGATTTCCCTGGCTCATTTTCAAAATACAATGTGGTTCCTGACATCATTACCTGGGGTAAAGGCATTGCAAATGGTTTTTCATTTTGTTGCATGACAGGCACAAAAGAAGTGATGGAACTTGGAGGCATTCGCAACACCGGGAAAGAAAAACTATTTCTGGTAAGCACTACACATGGGGGAGAAACATGCAGCATTGCTGCTGCACTCGCTACAATGGATGAATTCCAGAAACATGATGTCATCGGCCATAACCAATCACTTGGTCAAAAATTTATAGATGGCTCTAAAGAAATATTTTTGAATCACGGACTTTCAGACTCCATAAAAAATCTACAGTTCAACTGGCATGCATCCATTGGATACTTCGATCAGGAAGGCAACAATTCATTTGGACTTCGAACCCTTTTTCATCAGGAAATGATTGCCCGTGGAATTTTATTTCAAGGAATTTTCTGCCCACATTTTTCACATACCGATGAAGACGTCAATCACATTCTGAATGCGATGAATGATTCTTGTGAGGTGTACAAAAAAGGTCTGAATGAAGGTTACGAAAAATTCCTGGTAGGTGAGCCTATCAAACCGGTATTCAGAAAATTCATCTGATGACTGAGCCCGTCAGAATATCGGCGTCCTTTTCCATCGTTCTGAACCTTATCAGATTCCTTTGCAGCCAAGGTGTTGTGATTGGTCACCTGATTATTTTTTTTGGAATCAAAAATCGCTTTTTCGAAACACTTCCAAGTTTTTGTGTATTGATGTTTTTTGTCTTGTCCGGCTTTCTGATTTCACACAGCCTTCAGCAGAACATTTTCCGAAATGAAAAATACACTTTTGGTTCCTTTGTTAAAGACCGGTTTTTTAGAATTTATCCTCCATTCATTGCTGCGCTTGTTCTGGTGTTTATTCTGGATCTGATCGGATTTCAAATCACCGGTCAATTTTATTCACTCAAAATTTATATTGGAAATTTTTTCATCAACGCAGCGCAATTGCAGGAGTATCCTCTTGCGACTTACATCAACGCACACTATATGTTGGAGTTCTTCCGGTTTCATTATTTCGGAACAGATTTACCCTTGTGGACGATATCCATTGAATGGTGGCTCTATCTTTTTTATGGATTCCTCTTTTACCTTGTCATCAAAAAACACAAATGGAATTTGCTCAACATGATCATCTTGTTGTTCTTCGCACTTTCTCCAGTCTATTATGTATTTGTTGGTGCTCGCATGGAAAAAGGCCTGACGCTCTACTGGTTTCTAGGTGTTCTCATCACACTGCAGTCGCAAAAAACAAGAGCGACGAGCACTCTGATTTTCTTTTCGAATCTGTTGTTGCTCTTTGCCGGTATGACAGGATTTTTGTGGTTTGGCTACACCTCCTCTATTCTTTTATTTTTCTTCGCAATCTATTTTCTTGCTCGAACTTCAGCTTCGCACATACATGTCAATTCAGTTTTGAAAAGCATAACTAACAAACTGGCTGGTTATTCCTATTCTCTATATCTGATACACTACTCCATCATTTATTTTATGATGAGCGTATTTCGCTTTGAAGCCAGCATATCAAACTTTGTGTTCGTCTTTGTAATTGTCAATATCATTGCGTTTTTATTCGCGGAAATTTTTGAAAAGAATTCAAAAAAACTGAAACTCCTATATGAGAACTACCGATCCAGGAATCATTGATTTTAAAAAGAAATTTGACCTCACCAATAAGGTGATCATCATCTCCGGTGCATGCGGTTTGATTGGTCGTGCGTTTTGTGAAGCCGCGGCGCAGTTTGGTGCACACATCATCTGCGCTGATATCGCACTTGCAAATCCCATTGAATTTGCGAAACAACTTGAACTTAAACACGGCCGAAAAATGCTGGGATTTGAACTCAATGTTGCCATAAAAAAAGACGTCATAACACTGAAAGAAAAAGTACTCACGGAATTCGGACAGATCGATGGTCTTGTATGCGGACATCAAAATAAGACACATCTGAAATTCGAACCTTTTGAAGATGTCACTGAAGAAAACTGGGATACGGTTGTTGAGATCAATTTACGCGGAACTTTTTTATTGTGTCAGGCCATCGGATCATGGATGGCTGAGCATGGCTCTGGAAGCATCATCAATATTCCGAGTACGTACAGTGTGGTGGCTCCGAATCAAAATTTGTACAAAGGAACATCTTTGGGGTGTCCGGCTGCGTATAGCGCCAGCAAAGGTGGTATAGACGCACTTTCCAGATACCTCGCAAGTTATTGGGCTGCGAAAAATGTACGCGTAAATATGATTACTCCACATGGAGTCTGGAACAATCACGAGCCACAGTTTGAAGAAAATTTTGCGCGATTCTCCCCGCTTCAACGCCTCAGTTATAATCACGAAGTCGCTCCGGCTTTGATCTATCTGTTGAGCGATGCCAGCAGCTATGTCACAGGACACAACATGTTGGTGGAGGGTGGATGGACTGTCTGGTGAGATCGGCAGCTCATCGCCAACGTGAATTTCTGCTTAAGTGATTTCTGTTTAATCGTTACTGACAAGGACAGTGACGTAACCAGTGTAGTCGTATGCACGACCCTCACCATCTTTGATTGTAAGAAAATAGGTGTATGCACCTTCCTGAACCACTTTGCCGTTCATCTTTCCGTCCCAAGGCGTGTTGATATCATTCGACTCATAAATAATATCACCCCATCTGCTGTAGATGATCATGCGATAACTCTTAAAATCAGCAAAAGAAATGACCGGCACAAATGTGTTGTTGTAGCCTCCAACAACAAATGAATTTGGTATCCATATCACCGGTTGCAGCGCCAGACATATTTCATTTGAAAATGATGAATGAACCCCGTAGACCGTTGGAAGTTCTATAGCCTCTATCCAATAACAAAATGTGCCTTCAGAATAAATCAATGCTGAAACATCATCCTCGATAAACAGCTCCGCACCGGCATTCAATTCTGCTACGACTTCATCCGGACCATTACCAATTTTTCTGTGCACTATATACGTGGAAACACCGGCTTCCCATCCTTCATATTGAGTCCAGACAATCAAGTTCACGAGACGTTCCTGGCTTGCCTGACCTTCGAGTAAAATGGTCTTCCCAATATTGGTCGTATCAATAATATCTCCGCAGATATTCGTGGTGATAACCCGATAAGTGTATGAAAAAACATCCGTGGTAAGTTGAGAATCAGGTAAATCGAATACGGATTGTCCTGCCGTTTCCAGAACAATGACTTCATCCCAATTAAAACCAAGTTCATCGTAACGTTCTAATGTCATTCTGAACACATCCAACGTTGGTTCAATTTCAATTTCGGTCATAGATGAATCCGAGGATAGAACAGAAGCAGATCCAAGGTAGAGATATGCAGGATCTTCCGGATAAGGTGTGAGAACCCGAGTATAGTTGGATGTCGCCTGATATCCTGTATTGGCGCCGGTCGCAACGATGTAATAGCAATGATGAACATTGTATTCGGTGAAAGTGTGCAGATAATTCAGCTCATTTCCAGAAACAGTATCAATTGGGGAAAAGACAAGATCGGCATACGGCGTTGTTAAGCTCGGAGCTACCGCATGATAAATAACGTAGGATTCGACGCCGTCTTCCCATCCATCATAAGGTGTCCAATGGAATAACACAAAATCAGTGCAATACGAATAGCCAATTGCAGGGATGTAAACAGATGTATGACAAGGACCAAGTGCACTTGTATTTGGACTTGGTGGTATGCCGTGGTAACAATTATCAAAAGCAGCGACAGTATAACTAACCGGACCTGTGTTGACTATTGAACCAGAAAACACATCAATGAAACTGGTGTTATTTGCACCAAAAACAGTATCCCTGATATAAGTATTCCCTTCATCACACAGATAAATGATATATCCCTCCGTATCCGGTGAAGGACTCGGTTCCCACTCGACTACCGCCCTATTCAAAGTATGATCAATAGAAATATTATTAACGATCGGAATGACCGGTGGGGCATAGTTTTCGAATACATCTCCTGCGATATTGCTTGTAAAAACACAGCCATTGGGCGTGCTCAATTGCACTCGAAAATTCATGAACCCAATACATGCATCGACGATTTCAAAATTGCTATTGGTCACGCCAAAAGGCATCACCTGCACCACATTCCAAACACCGACGGGAAATTCACGATAAATCTCATATTCCAACCCAGGAGGTGGCTGATAATTATTCAGAAAAGGAGAATTCCAATTCAGGTAAGCATAACCAGAAGCGAGTGGAGTGGCTGTGAGAAAAATTGTGGAAAGAGTATCTGAAGAAGCAGATACATAATTTGTTGTGCCATCCGTTGAGGCTGTATGGATATAGTAAAAGAAATTATCAGTGAATGAAGCTACCGTCGACTGCAGGTAATTGGTGATTCCGATAGAACCAACGGTTGTCAAGAGCGAATATCCGCCACCTGCTGAAGTAGAAGTGTAAACCTCATACTGGGTGAAGTTATTACCCGGATCAGGTGGAGCGCCCCAATTCAATGAAACATCGCCATTGTCGGCCACCTGTACGCATCCAAAATCCGGCGGACTCAATTGCTGAGAAAACGCCTGAACCACCGGCAAAAAAGCCAGAGCTAGGGCGCCAAATAAATATTTTTTCAGTTTTTTCAAAGCAACAGAAGCAGCAAAGATAAAGAGTGACCACCGAACGACCTTTCTGCTGATATATTACACGCAGCACACAACTGATTGGTTGCACCGAGCAACACATCCAAAGATGCTCTGGACATAGAGATTCCTTTTCTATCTATTTTCCACAAATTGTTTCGACATTTTACTTAAAGTCAACTGAAACTCTTCCATAACCAAATCCACGATTTGGGCTGCCGGAAGTATTTCTTTTAACATGGAAGAAATCTGTCCGATCTCCAGTTCACCTTCTATAAGATCACCTTCAAACATTCCCTTTTTAGCCCTTCCCCGACCGAGTAATTCTGCGAGCTCATCTGGCCTTGCACCTTGGGCGTAAGCATCGGCCACTTTATCATAAAACTCATTCTTTACGAGTCTGACAGGAGTTAGTTCCTTCAGTGTAAGAATAGTTTCGCCCTCCCCTGTTCGGATCACCTGATTCTTAAAGTTTTCGTGAGCAGAGGCCTCATTGGATGCCACAAAACGGCTGCCTATCTGGACACCTTCTGCACCCAGAGCAAATGCAGCGGCCATCGCACGTCCATCAGCTATACCACCCGCAGCAATGACAGGAATTTTCACCACATCTGCTACCGCCGGAATCAGACACATGGTGGTGGTTTCTTCTCGTCCATTGTGTCCACCTGCTTCAAAACCTTCGGCAACGATTGCATCAACACCAGCCTCTTCCGCTTTTAAAGCAAATTTTGAGCTCGAAACTACATGTACCACCTTAATCCCATTCGACTTAAGCGTATTTGTCCAGGTTTTCGGGTTTCCTGCAGAACTAAAAACAATCTTCACACCTTCTTCAAGAATGATGTTGATGTGATCACCAATCTGGGGATACAAGAGAGGAATATTCACTCCGAATGGTTTGTCAGTTGCGGATTTACACTTGCGGATTTGTTCCCGCAGAATATCGGGATACATTGAGCCTGAACCAATCAGTCCCAAACCGCCGGCATTGCTCACTGCACTGGCCAATTCCCAGCCTGAACACCAGATCATTCCTGCCTGAATGAGAGGAAATCGGGTGCCGAAGAGTTCTGTTATGCGATTTTTCATTGAAAGAATTGAAGCGCAAAAATGGCCATATCGCAAGTCCCGGAGGATAATTTTAAAAAAAGTAGAGAACTATTGATTCTTAATAGCGTATGCTGAAATAAAATGTTGGATACAACCGGAATAAATTTTACTTTAGCACCTTGTTATTAAAGCCCTAATGCTCCAGCGATGAGAAGAATTATAATTTTGCTATTGCTCTCCGCAGCCATATCGGCCGGTGCCCAGTATCAGTATGACTATGGGATTAAGCTTGGTGCAGCAAATTATCTAGGTGACATCGGAGGTAAAAACCTTCAACGTCGTGACTATTTCTACGATATGCACATTGGCCAAACCCGCTATGCTGTTGGTGCTTATGTCCGTTACAAATTTTCAAAGCGTCTTGCCATCAGCGCGAATGTTGATCACCTTTTGATTCAGGATGCAGATATGTATTCTACTTATATCCCTCGTAGAACCAGAAATTTGAATTTCAGGAACAGGATGTTTGAAGTTGGTGCAAGAGCTGAGTTGACTTTGTGGTATGACAATGATGTTGGAAATCGCGGTTTTTACAATCCTGACTATAAACTTTATGCATTTGCCGGTGTGGCCGGATATTACAGCAATCCTCAAGGAAGATTGGTGTATGATCCTGCTGACAGTCTCGTAGATAATCCGGGTGATCTTCAACCGGGTGATTATGTAGACAACACCTGGTATAACCTTCGTAAATACAAAACAGAAGGAGCTTCTTACAGCAATTTTGGTTTCGCAATTCCGGTTGGAATAGGTATGTATTTCACTTTTAATAAAGAGTGGAGGATTGGTTGGGAAATTTGCTGGAGAAAAACGTTCTCCGATTATCTCGATGATGTTTCAACCTATTACAACAAACCCGAACCAAGTAACGAAGAAGACTACGCACTTGCACTTGGACTTCAGTCACAGACATACGCAGGGTTGCTCGCTGACCAAAACGAATTGTTGAAAGCAGAAGACGGCAATCCTATTTATGAGGATATTTTCCCTGCCATGTCAATCAATGACTTCCGCTATCAGGAAGGTGATGTGAATGTGCGCGACAACAACCAGTCATCGCGTGGTTTGCATGATCCTGCAAATCCATTGATTAAAAAAGATAACTATATCACGACACAGATTACAATTGGTAAAGTGATCCGCGGCAGAAGTAAATTTTACAAGAGCAAATACAGTTGGGTGAAAAACAGAGCGACAGTGAGACGATCACGCGCGAAGTTCTAATCCTTAGAAATATTTCTTATAAGGCCATCGGTTTCGGTGGCCTTTTTTATGCATTCGATTTTCAATGGGGAAACTAAACTGTTAGTCGTAGACAAATTTTCACTTAAGAAATAAAATTCTGAAAAACGAATAGCATTTTGTGGGCAATAATATATTGCAAAAAAAAAAAAAATAAACACAATATAGTTAGAAAAACACACAGGAAAAAAATTTTTTGTTATGGTATTGGGTAAAAAAAAAAAAAACGAAAAGTTAAAAAAAAT
>JANOVT010000054.1:0-3420 GCA_031417525.1 Flavobacteriales bacterium
TATGCTGAGACCTTTCAATCGGCTGTCCGAGATAAAAGAGTGATAATGCTTAACTAGATCAAAATACAATGATTCAAAAACCAAATAACTTCTTTTGGTATTTGCGTCAGACAGCGTTGATCTTGCCGGAGTCTTTTCAAAGTTGAAGTGGTTAAGTTTTCCCTGACAACCCAATAGACCCTCACAAATCTCCCGAAGTCCATTACAGTAGCTGTAAACCCCAAAAAGCAAACTCACCAGGTGAACCCTTGTCGGTAAAGCTTTGTAATAGCGGTTGGACTGATGCTTGTCCACTGAGGACTGAAGCATTTTCATTGGGATCAATCTCAATATTTGGGATAGAACCGGCTGTCCGACAAATTTTTTATCTTCGCTCATGTTACTTGATGATGTTATAGACCACCAACGTAACACAAAAAGGGCAGGTCCTCGGACCCGCCCTTTATTTCATCAGATTATTTTAGTCGGACAATAATGATAATTAATAATTATAAGATGTGTCTTTCTTTCCCCAGCAACAAATGCAGTCTGGTAAGCGAGATAAGTTCTGACTTATTGAAGTTGTGAAAACTCTCGGCGATTTTATTCGAGGTGTGAAAGATTCGTTCGATTACGTCATCATTGAACATTTCAATGTTGTCTTTGAAATAGTGCTCAAAAATGTGGAATGCTTTTTCTCCGTCCTGCGACTTGTCGATGAGGAAATCAAATAAGACCTCGATCTGAAATGCTGCATCTGATCCGAAACTATCCTTGGAGACTTCGAGCGTGACCCAGTCTTCAATCACCATTTTGTGAAGGGCTTCTTTTTCCTCACTGGCAACATGTCCGTCAGCGGCGGCGATAGAATAGAACAGGTAACCAAGTTTTTGGTAAAATGCCTCGTTGTGGTGAATGTGTTTCATAGCTTCGTTATTTCTCCGAAAATTACATCGTTTTACTGAGAAAGTGATTGACTTCGTGACGGAGTTCATTCACAATTTTTTCGTTTTTGATATAATTCTCCTTCTTAATGACTGATTGATAATTCGATATACCTTTCATCGGAGGTTCATGAAACCACAGAGATCACGAAGAAAAACCACACAAAAGGCACAAAGAAAATTCCCTTCAATTCTGAAATTCCGTCAGCGGACTTCTGCGAGAAACAATAGAAACTTCGATCTGCCGCGCTTTGTGCCCTTGGTGAAGCCGAAGGCTCTTAAAACCAGGATCAGCATGCAATCATCGATGCGTATTTCGAAACCTCTCTAGGGCATCTAAACCATTAAAATCTTTGTGGTTTCAAAAAGTCCGAAGCATACCTTCTATCGGTGGTTCATGAAACCACAATGTTCGCGAAGAATAATCATACAAAAGGCACAAAGAAAATTCCCTTCAATTCTGAAATTCCGTCTGTTTGCCCCTATGGGGCGAACTTCCGCGAGAAACACTTAAAACATTCATCCGAATGATGAATCACGTCACTTTTAATAAACTACAGAGATCAGTCAACCCTTCATCTTTCGTCAACTCAATCGGTAGCAATCGAATGATCATACTTGCAGATAACAACAGAAAGGGAAACAAGATGATTGGATGGTAGTGAAAGTATCCGGCTTGTTGGAATAACGCTTGCAAAATCATGGCGGTGAGTGTCAAGCTCAAAATGAATGAAAGACAAATCCATATCATCAGAAGGCTTTTGATAAAGGGATGCATGGACATTTTCAATTCGATCAATGTGCCCCTCTGCTTGCTCACAAATTTGCCGTGGTAAATGGTGAGATGAGAAAAAATGGCAACGGGTGAACTAACGATATGGAACGAGTCCCCTTCTAGTTTTCCCCGAAATACTTTGTACGATTTGGGAAAAAGTGGAAGGGAATTTTTGAAGAATGAGGTTTCCGTTTCCGATTCAAGCCTTTGGATCAGTTCTTCTTTGCTGAGATCACTGTGCAAATTCATTTGCACACATGGAAATATATGTCGGACCAACTCTTGCATTTATATACTTGAGGCCCCAAGATTAAAAAGAAGATCTACAGCTTCCAAGAGATTGTTATGCCTCCGAAATAATTCGCGTGTGGGGAAGGGTTGTAGTACCTGCCACCAGCCGCATTCAGGGCATAAAAGGACGAATATTTTGCATCCATAACATTATTGATTCCCCCATAAATACCAACGGTGAGTTGTTCCTCAAATGTTCGGCTGTATCCGATGCGAAGGTTGATGAGATGGTATGCATTTGACCAAACCAGGTTCGAATTGTCCAAAGGTGTTTTATCAAACCAATAATGCAAGATGCTTAAATCCAAACCTTTCAGAATATGCAGACTCAAATTGTTGGAGATGTTGAACAAGGGTACTCCCGGGAGTTTTTTACCAGAGAGATTGACATCACTCAACACGTATCCGGCAAATTGATAGTTATAAGCACTTCCGGCGTTTGAAAACAATAGATAGGAGTCAGAATTTTTGAACGCAAACTTTTTTGAAACCGACCACTCCAATCCTTGTTGCTTGGTTTTGCCATTGTTGCGGTATCGCGTGCGATCGTCGCCATTCGTTGTTGTATCCACGTAACCAAGAATCGCATTGGTCAATTCAAATTCATAGATACTGACTTCAAACTGCATATTGAATTTTTGAATCAATTGTTTGACTCCAATTTCTTTGTTCAGTCCATGCTCCGGTTTTAATGAAAGATTATAGCCGTTGTTCTCATAGTCTACCATTTCAAAAACTGTAGGATTAGAATTGCCGAAACTCAGGCTACCGAAGGCATACAGTTCATCGATGATGCGCGCACTCAAAGCAACCCGTGGCAAGATTTCGGATGACCAGGTTGCTGTTGTGTCGAACGCGAATCCGCTGGCGGCGAATCCTTTCACCGCCTGACTAGTGTGATTGATGCTTGCTCCGACATTGAGTGTCAACCAATTCTTAAACTGCATGTCGCCACTCAAAAATCCCATGCTATTTACATAACCAATGTCATAGAGATATTTAAAATCACCAGGCTCACCACTGGAAATTTTCTTTTCCAGAATATTATACTTCTCTGTTTGCCATTCACCACCAACATTCAGCTTGTACAAAAGGGATGAATTGATCCTATTCTGATACGACCAGTCCGTGCGACCTCCAAATCCATCTGCACCTTCATCTTTGTATCCACTATTGAAACTTGATGTTCCATACGGATTCAACTTTTTAGTGGAGTAAACATAAAGTGAGGTCGTCTCCGAAAAATTGGAGTTGATTTTATGCGTATGAGAAATGCCGGCCAACAACCTTTCACGTTCAAGTTCTGCATTGTTGGCTAGTGAAAATTTTACGGCCTGTGTCGGGTGTTCCTGCGTCTGTTGCCATGTCAACGCTCCAGGCAATCCCCAATTCCCTTTGTAGTAAGTGCCGTAAACAAACAATTTGTTTTTG
>JANOVT010000055.1:0-16631 GCA_031417525.1 Flavobacteriales bacterium
ATCAGCAACAATTACTTGTGCGTTATTGATGAAAACACCATTCATGTCAATCATTACAGTAACGTCTTGACCGAGCAATGTGGTGATCACTTGACCATCAGAAAGTGAAGTTGAAAGAGCAGTTCCACTTACCACGTGGTATAGAAGAACATCAGCAAGATCACCTGTTGGATCAGCAAGCAATGCATCCAAAAGTCCAGATGGCAATGCAGCAAAAGCAGCATCTGTTGGTGCAAAAACAGTGAAAGGACCAGTGCCGGAAAGATCATCAGCAAGACCGGCGGCAATCACAGCAGTTTCGAGTGTTGTATGATCCGTACTGCCGACAATGATGTCGACAACCGTCTGGGCTTTGAGCTCAAAAACCAGCATCAAAGTAAAGAGTGCGGAAATTAGTGGTTTCATTTTGTTTAATTATTTATTATATGAGTTAAACAAAATGGAGTTCTTTGGGTTCACGAAACGAAGCAAATATTTTCACAGGTTTCCAACGAGAAAAATAAATACGCCAATTCATATCGATCTGAATTCCAACGCCTTCAGATGTATTGGGAAGTTCATTCTCATTCGACTCATGATTTGCGACTCCAAAATAAAATCTGGAAAAATTGATCTCGATCAATCGTCAGCAGCGTTAATCTCAATGCTCTACACGATGCAGAAGACCTTGCAATTGCCTTCTTAATTAGTTAAGACAATAAAAAGCGGATATCAAAAATCAATTTGGTTGATGCTGTGTTGCACGCTTATCGAATCAATTAAAAAGTATCTACGGTATACTACTGATGCAGTCCTTAAATCGGATGAATACTCTTGCACCCACGTATTCGCTCTAAAAAAGTCTACTTTATGTCTTCAAAATTTGTCGCTTTCATTTATCTTTTCATCAATTCTCTTCAGCTTTTTTGTCAGGAAACACCAACCATAACAAAGAAACAAGTTGACAATATGCAATGGAAAATGAGGAACCTGACCTCTTTGGGTGTAGAGGCAGGAACTGTGCAATTACGTGGCGGAAACAAAACAGAAAGTCTATGGATTGGTAAATACGTGGACATCGGCGGCATTTTTACCATAGGTTACATGAATGGACAAGGCAGCTATGATGATTCATCGCGAACCATACAATGCGATGGAAAAATAGTATATGGTGGAGCGCAGATTTCTTATCCCATCTTTAAAAGCAATGTATTTGATATTGCGCCATTTTGGGGAATCGGTGTAGAGTATAATTCTATGCAGAACATGCGCAAGTACAGCGACCAAAACCCAGACAGACAATTTGAAACATCGGGAATTGGCGGATATCTCAATGTTGGTGTCGGCGTCACGCTTGGGCCTTTTATGGTAAAAGCAAAAGTGACCGGTATGACCACCGCCAATTTCAATCACGCGAACATGATCAAGGCAACTCAGTTCTATCCTTCCATTTCCATTGGATTGAAACCAGGTAGAATGCTGATGAATCCATATCTCTTCACAGCCGATGGATTGCATTACCGTCAAGAAATTACGGATGAAACGATTACACGTGAATATTTGAATTCCACCACTGACAAACTCACATACACTGCAACAGTCAAAACAACATTTAACGAAGGGTCTGTGAGTGTAATGGATGTGAGGCCTTACTTTTTTCTTGGCCCGCAATATCTGTCCGGCAATGAAGCCTCGTCTCTTGGTAAAAGTGCATTTTATGGTTTAGTAGGCGGTTTCAGAGTAGGCAGTTTGTATATGGATTGTAGCTATTCACAAGGCGATATGCCATTCAGAGACCCGATCAAAGAATACAGCTTCATAGATGTGACATCACCTGACTATGGAACATCACGTATGGATGGCTACTTTGAAAAATCCTCCAGATATGGTGGAAAAATCGGAGTGGATTTAGTCACCTGGTTCGCCAAAAGCAGTTTCATACCATACAATGGATCTGATGCACACAGACTCAAACAAGCAACATCTTATTACGCGATCATCGCTTCATTTGGTATGGGTAAAATGAATCTCGGCAAAATAAACTTCTATAGTCCTGGCGGTGATTCTGCTTACGTGGCATATCAAACAAGAAATGGATTACCTGCTAATTTCAATGCAATCTCAACAGAGCCAATGAATCAATCTCGAAGCCTTAGCTATGTATCTGTTGGAGGACAATTCATGCTTGGAACCGTTGGATTCGATGTGGACTATTTTTTTGTAAAGAAGAACGGCCACTACACCAAGTTCGGAAAAGAAGTTGGCATTTCATGGAAGTTGCCGATTGTGCGTTTATGTCGGATAGGACAAGTGATGAGATTGGAAAAAAAGAAAGGTCTTCAATAATCATCTACCCATTTTTTTCAAATCAAACTGTAGTCTTCTGTTCACCGATCGATGCTCTTGGTTTTGCAAATGCCAATAAAAAGATGAGGAGCAGTGATCCGAAAGTCAATATTTTATAGTGATTGTACCATGCATTAAAAGTCCCGAGTAATAGACTCAGGTTGAACGTCGCATAAACGATACAGGTCAATATCACCAAGGCAAAGTGTTTTTTTTCGGAAATATTTTCCGACAAAATCCAATAAATCAACCAGGCCAAAGCAGGCAGACAGAAAATGAATGCATAATGTTGTTGATGTGGAAAAATCAAAGGAACGACCAGTAACAAATAACTTACTTCCCACCAGGTTTTCTCCTTTGTACCAAAGCCTTTCAATGGCCATGTTCGCAAAAACCACAACGAAAAAGTAACCAACACCATTCTGACACATGTGATGATCATAAAGAGTTGTTCATCATTCAGAAACAACAAATTTCTTTTATTCTGTAATCCAACCGGATCAGAAGGATTATCGGTAAAAAAAGCGGCGAGGAAAGTAGTCATGCCATGAAAACTAGCCTCATCCAAATCCACGATGTGGCGTTGATTATGAGGATTAATGATCTTCCACCATTCGCTGAGAAGGAAATTGTTTGAACCATATCCTAACCAAAGCGCAGGCAGCCAATACATCAGCGCAATAAACAATAAGTTATAGACAACGAGCCTCCATTGGGCACGATAAACAAAGTAAGGAATCAGAACGACCGGCAACAACTTGATATTGATGGCCAGCGCCAATAACAAAGCAGCGAAGACTAACTGCTTCCGTTGTGCTTGATAAACAGATTCTATTGACAATGCCAGCATCACAATAGTCATTTGACCCAGATGAAGATTGCCTTTGATAAATCGCAAGCAAAAAAGGAAAAGCAAAAAACCAAAAAGTGTTTTAACAGCTGAGGTGAAATTGGTTATCGGCAAAAAATGCGAACACAATTTCCAAATCCTGAACAATAAGAAAATATTGAAGAGCATCCAGATGGATTTGCTGATTGCCGGTTCAACATAAGCTAGCGGATGAATAAGTGTGGCGAACAACACACTATAGTAATAATGATATCCGTCGAAGTAAGTGGTTGAATAAATATTGACACCATGAAACAAATCCACAGAAGCTGCAAGAAAAATATCGAGGTCATTTCTGCCTGAATGTGATTCCAGATAGATAAAAATTCCGACAAACAAGGCGAGCAGAATTTTGACCCCGGTTTTTGTCCAAAGATTGTGGATGAAAATGGCGAGCGGCTGAATCACTCCGGCGAAAATAGGATGCAAACAAAAGACTGTCACTGCGTGCTTGCTGACGGGTGAACACTCAAATGTTCAAAGATGATTTTGCAAAAAAAAAGTGCATGGTGACACGACTCTACCTTCGCTTTCGTTCGAAATTTTTCATCGCGTGTATAAAAGAATTATTCAAATAGCCTTTATTGTTGCTGGCTTAGGGGTTGTTGCCTATGTCTACTACAAATTTTCCGGAGAAGAAAAAGACTTCGTTGACTCAGCTGATGCACTTCCCTCCAATTGTTCATTGATTGTGGAATTGACCAGTTTTGAAAACGCTGCTGACTATCATGCTCTGCTAAAAGAAATTTCCGGATACACCAACGAGCTTGCCGGAATCAGTTTTAATCCTGTGAACCAATGGCCGTCCATCATTCAAACACTCGACTCCTTGCGCAGTGTTTCTATCGAATGGAATTCTATTCTGAATAAAAGTCATGTGATGTTTGGTTGTGGAGAACAAGGTAGGGCTGATGCGTGGCTTATGTCTGTGGGGTTGCGTGCAGGATCAGATGATGCCTTTGTAAAAAACCTCATGTTGCCATGGCTTAACGCTTCAGAAGTGCATGATTATAAAAATATCAAAATACACGATAGCAGAGATTTACACTTTGCATTGGTAAACAATTGCCTTGTCATCACAAGCACTGGCTCACTCATGGAAGATGTGATCATCCGGGCAGAAAAAAAAGACTTGCTGCGCAAAGACGAATATTTTATGGCAGCCAGAGAATTAGTCGCCGCAGATATTCCGATTCACTTCCACTTCAATACAGAACATGGAGATTGGATGCAACTTGATCCAACATTTGTAACAAGCGAAGATGCTGCCGTGAGCGATATGGTGTTGAGTGGTTACTGTCTATTGTCCGACAGCACCAAAAATTCATTCAGTCTTGCTCAGACAGGAAATGAATGCACCATTCAAAATACACTTCCATCGCGGACTTCCATTGTCGACATTTTCAATTACACAGATTTCGAAACTGGCTGGAGAAAACAAGAAGAGTTTTTCGAAGGAACAACTGCAACTAAATTTTGGAGTCAGGCATGGCAGGACTTCGGTGACACTTGTCAGTGTGATGTAAACGAAGCAATACTTAGCTGGCGTTCAGGAGAATGGGGAACTGCGGTCATTTCACTCAATGATAGTTCCACGGCAGAAGTTTCGTTCTTTGGAATTCGAGATAGTTTGGATGCCATCCAACTCATGAAGCCTGTTCTCAATGAACAATCAGATGGACTCAATCGCATACACAAATTGCGTTATCCTGAACTGTTTGAGCGGAATCAGAATCAAGCACTTTTGATTGAATCCAATTACATCAAAAAAATTGGTGAGTACATTTTTACAGCAGCCACACCCGCCGAACTGATGGCGGTGACTGCTGATACCAACAAATTAGGCGACTCATACAAATTCAGAAATGCTACGAAAACCGGAAGTAAAAATCCAGGGAGATATATTTTTCAGACAGAATATTACACTTCTCCACTTCCCCGATTACTTCTGAATATTTTTGGAGGAAGTGATTATCTGGCAACATCCATCGAACATTTCAAGGAGAATAAATACCTTGTGATGATTCATACATCCTTCACAAAAAAGAATGACATCAGTGAAACTCATCATGAAGAAAATCAAACACCTTCTTCAGAAGTAGAAAAGGTCGAGGTACTGAATGGTCCGTGGACAGTTACCAATCACAATACACAGGAGAAAGAAACGGTGTTTCAAAATTCCCAGAAAGAAATTTGTTTACAAGACAAATCCGGAAAAATTCTATGGAAGAAACAACTTGAATCTGAAATTTTCGGCGAAGTATTTCAGGTAGACGCTTTGAAGAATGGAAAATTACAACTGGCATTCACTACACAAACAGGATTGCATGTGATGGATCGAAATGGTAACGAGCTCAAAGGCTTTCCCATTTTGCCGAAACAGGCTATTACAGCACCGCTACATATTGCAGATTACGACAACAACAAAAAGTATCGCTTACTATTTGCAGTCGGTGATGGCATGGTGCTCAACTACACTGTGCAGGGAACTATTACAGAAGGATGGAAACAAGAAAAGCACTTTGTGGTGACGTACATCGATCACTTCAAAATTGATAAAGATGATTATTTGATGACAGTGAGTCCGACGGGTCAAATGGAATTTTTGAAACGAACAGGAGAAATCCGACAAAAATCCGGAACAGTTTTGAGTGACTATAATGGCAAGAATTGCAAAGTCATGGCTGGTGCATCATTAGGGGAAACACAAATCAGTTATACGACAAAAAGTGGTGTTAGCAAAACAGTCAAGTTAGAGAATTAATAAGTTCTCATTGATTCAAAGCCTGCCAGCCACAATTTCATCCACAATCAAAGGATCCAATAAAGTCGTAGTATCACCAAGCGAACCCGATTCACCTTCAGCAACCTTGCGTAAAATCCGTCGCATTATTTTTCCTGATCGTGTTTTTGGAAGACCTGTTACAAATTGAATTTTATCCGGTTTCGCAATACGACCAATTTGTTCGACAACCGATTCGATGATCTCATCACGCATATTATTATCTGCGTGGGAATGGTCACCTAAAATCACGTAAGCATAAATGCCCTGACCTTTGATGTCGTGCGGAAAACCCACCACCGCACTTTCAATCACTTTTTTATTTTGATTAATTGCATTCTCAATTTCAGCCGTACCGAATCGGTGACCGCTCACGTTGATCACGTCATCTACGCGACCAATGATTCGGTACATGCCATTCTCAGCACGACGGGCACCATCACCTGTGAAATATAAATTTTTATAGGTTGCAAAATAATTGATGCGACATCTTTCGTGATCACCGTATGTGGTTCGGATGATAGAAGGCCATGGAAATTTGATACACAGATAACCTTCCACATCATTCCCTAAAATTTCATTTCCTTCCGCATCGACTAAAATCGGTTGTACACCCGGCAATGGCAATCCGGCATGAGCTGGCCTCAATTCAGACACACCTGCAAGTCCGCTGATCATGACTCCACCCGTTTCTGTTTGCCACCATGTATCGATCACAGGACAATTTCCTTTTCCAATATGAGTATGATACCAATGCCATGCCTCTTCATTGATTGGTTCACCGACAGAGCCGAGTATCCGCAACGAGTGCAAACTATAAGGCAATACGTGATCGATACCACAAGCCATCAACGAACGAATAGCAGTTGGCGCCGTGTAAAAAATATTGACGTGGTGTTTATCGATCACTTGCCAGAATCTTCCCGGATCAGGGAATGTCGGAACACCTTCAAACATCAGGCTCGTTGCGCCATTCAGCAAAGGACCATAAACTATGTAACTATGTCCGGTTACCCAACCAATATCGGCTGTGCACCAAAATACTTCTTTCTTTCTGTACTGAAACACATTAGCAAATGTGTAGCCTGCGTATACCATGTAACCTCCGCAAGTGTGCACGACACCTTTTGGTTTGCCTGTACTTCCACTGGTGTAAAGAATGAACAACATGTCTTCACTATCCATTTCTTCTGCTACACAATCAGCATTCACATTTTTCAACTCTTCATGATACCAACTGTCGCGATTTGCATTCATTTCCACAGGCCAATTCAGTCGATTCACGACGAGTACCTTTTTCACTGAATCACACAATTCGAGCGCTTCATCTACAACAGTTTTCACAGGAATTTCTTTTGCACCGCGATTCATACCATCGGAAGTAATTACAAAAGCACATTGAGAGTCATTGATGCGATCCGCAATTGAATTCGAACTAAAACCAGCGAATACAACAGAGTGAACAGCACCAATTCGCGCGCATGCCAGAATTGAAAATGTCAATTCGGGAATCATAGGCAGATAGATGCACACGCGATCACCCTTTTTTACGGCCAAATTTTTAAGCACATTCGCAAGACGACAAACATGATCGTGCAATTCACGATAAGTAAAACGCAATGACTTTTCATGTGGATCATTTGGTTCCCAGATCAACGCGATATCATCGCCATGATCTGCAAGATGCCGGTCCAGACAATTTTCAGTAATGTTCAATTTTGCATCGCCAAACCATTTGATTTGAGGTTCGCTAAAATTCCATTCCAGGGTTTTCTTCCATGGTTTTTTCCAGGAAAAATGTTGAGCGATATCATTCCAGAATTTTTCAGGATTCTGAACGCTTTCAGCATAAGCTGTTTGATACTCTTCGTTGGAAGTGATGTTAAAACCGGCCATGGTATTTGATATGCGATATTTAAATGAACTAGAACCTCTAAAGGCTTGCGAGAATACAAAAAAGAAGCGACATTTTCAGTATCACTGTCAATTGCTGTCAAAAATCATAATCGCAAAATTCAATCATGTCGTTTCATCACCAAATATCTTCCTTTTGTACCGAAGGTAAAGGAATGAAACAATCAATAAAAACAAGCCTATCAAGATGAAAAGACCTGCTTTAGCGATTGTGCTCAAGTTGTCCAGATCATACAATAGCAATTTAAAGATGGTAAAACCAAAAATGATCATACCTACGATGCGCAAATGTTTCAATCGTCTCCAGATTCCTATGACAATGAGCAGAAGCGCAAATGAACCCCAAAGAATAGACAAACCGAGTTTATACATACTCGCGGCATCATACATTTCAAGGATTCTAAAAAGCTCGCTTGTTGAAAGCCATAGTACGCTCAAACTCAACAATACTTCAAAGACAACTTTAAGACGTGATGAAAAAAAGCTTTGTTTGACATGACGATGACCGGTAACCAGAAGTAGCACAACAAAAAAGAATGACAAGTAACGCAGAACATTCACAGACAAAATGAAATGCTGAAATAATTCTTCATTGTCATATCTCAAATAACGCAACGCTAGCAAACCTTGAGTAAGAAATGTTAGTATTGCAATAGTCGAGCAACCGAGAATCACTAATCCATACTCCTTCGATTTGATTCGTGATGAGTTCCACCAATTCAATAATGACAAAAACAACAACGAATAAAGAAGGACAAATATCAATTCATTCTTTCTGAAAAAATGTGGGCTTCGATTTCCATTTTCACCCATACCAAAATAGAAAGAATTCAGACGGTGAAATTTCTGCACCCAGATAGCTGAAATTTCAATTCGCAACGTAAAATAAATCAAGGCAACAAGGACAAGTGGAAGAGTGCTTTTGATCACCTTTTCTAGTTCAGATGCTTCTCCACTTTTCTGAAAATCGGGTAATTTGTGCATTCGCCAAATGGCATAAACAATTCCCGTAATAAAAATGGATGTTACAAAAGTCAGATTCATAAAAGCCAATCCCTTTCGAAAATTCGGGTCTTCAGTGAGATAAGTATTGGACGTTATCCAATTCTCCACCAACAAAAAAATCGAAAGAGCGATGATAGGATAAGCTGCAGTTTGCAATAAGCGAAACAATTGCAGACGACCTATCAAAAAATAAGTTAACCCAAAAAATCCGACACCAAGTGTGATCCATTGCTGATCAAAAAATTCATTGATTGCGAGTGTAAAAAAAATCGAGATGAGTGAAATCAAAAGAATCTCTGCATCACGATCACGCACTTTCCGCATCAACATCAAACCATAACACACGAATGGCACGGCTGCGTTTGAAAGAAAGAACAGGCCATTGCAGTGCTTGCAATCCGGTCTGTCCAATAAGATCTCAAGTCCAAGACAAAATACAATGACAGCATTCAGAAGTAAAATGACGATATCTGAGAATCGGATTTTTTGATGTTGCAAAAAAGAAGGCAACATAAAAGTGATGAAAAAAATCAAATAATGCAGAGCTAGAAAAAACAAACCAACTCCAAATAAATCTGATCGTTTTTCCATCAAAGACCAGAGACCGAACACGAGCCAGGTGATAACAAAAGAAGAATAAAACAAAAACTTCCATGACTTGCGAAAAGCGATGACCAGTATACCAGTGTTGATCAAAGCAAAATAGGAAAATAAGATGACAACACGTCCTGAATTATCACTAAGCAAAAAGGGCACAGAGTATGCGCCGACCAAACCAATCTGAGCAAGAACTTGCAGATCATATTTTAGCGCAGCATAAACAGTGGCGGCAGTGATGATAACCATCAATACAAAAGCGAAAGACTGGGAGAAAAATTGGTAGTAGTTATAAGCAGAAAACGACACGAGGTAGAATATCGCCATCGCACCTCCAAGCAACACCGCGCTGAATGGTTTGTAGTTGTTCTTGAGACGAAGTGCTGTAAACATCAAAGCCCAACCCAACAAATACCCTAAAAATACTCGAACAATTGGACTCAAAAAACCATGATCAATGGCATACTTCGCACCGAACGCCACACCTAAAACAGTTATGGCTATGCCCACCTTGTTGATGAGGTTTTCACCAATAAATTTTTCAATGTTCGATTTCCGGAATTTTGGAACTTCGTGATGAGAGTGACTTTCCTTTTGCTCATAGTGATTTGCATCACTTATAATTTTATTTGCTGCTAAAGGCTCACGTGACTCCCTCATCGGATCATGCAACGACCATTTCTCCTCCGGATTTTCAGTTGCTTCACCTTCTTGTTCAAACTTCAAAACCTTCAACCTAAGTTGTTCGATCTCATTCTGCAAAAGCGTTTGACGACGATTCAATTCATCGACCTGCTGAAGGAGCAGTTGAAATTCCTCGTTGGATTCTGGCATAAATGGAGAAGAGCAAAGACAGTATTAAGTTCAACACAAATCACTGCAATGTATGCAGATCGTTTACTTCCGAATCAAGTAAAATGCAGAATAAATTACTTTGAAACAGAATCGAATTGAACTTCGCCGTGAAGCTTTACCTCGCCGGATCTTCCCCCACCGCGGTTGTAGGCACCACAAGAATCATGACGTAGGGCGCAGGAACTGATGACTGCGATAAACAGAATCACCATAACGAAAGGACCGATGTACTTTTTCATTTGGATATTGTTTGGTTAGTTAACACGAATGCATAACTGAAAAGTCGAGTCGTTTATTGTCCTTGTGTTAGCGAAAGAGCCAAAGAGGATCGGAGGGAGATGTCCTGATCCCCTCCAATCCTCTTTGGCTCTTTGGCTAAAACAACTATTTTACTGCCACACCACCACCGGCCTGCACTACTTCCACCCATTGCCCTGCTGTTCGCGCATTGATGGTATTGTCGTACATCGCATCACACATTACAGACGGCAAATAATAACGACCCAGATAAGTTGAGTTCAATTTTATCCGGAATCTTCGTGTTTGATTTTGTGTGAGGTCGAAATAAGAATAAACCCGATCATCTCGTACATCCTGATAATCAGGGCTGTCGGCATTCATTACAATGGCAGAAACATCCATCCGTTGATTGATGATTTCCCAACCGCTCGGGAATATCTGTGTCAGAGCAAGTTCATCGTAGCGACCACGCAATCCAGGATTCCAGATACTGACTTCTGCGATAAAGTCTGTTCCTTGTTCCATTCGTGCAACATTGATTGCACCACCTTGCATATTCGTGTACTTCACCTCAACGTAAAGATTATTCGATGCAGCTGTTTCATCACCATTCTTCGGTTGACCGGAATTGATGACACGTACATACAACAAATTAGATCCGGTGTTTTTCAATTCAATTTTATTTCCTGTTATCTGTGCAACAGAAATTGAATTTTTAGAGATGGGCTTGTTGGTGTTTTTGTTATCGGATTTACCATTGAGCGTATAACTGTATGCCATGTTTTTACCAGTTTCACCAGATGCAAATTCAGAGATGGCCAATAAACCATAAGCTACCGTTTGAGTGCTGTACCAATGATTGCTACTGAGTTCAAGAGCAAGGTCCTTTACCAATGGTGCGGCTTTTACTTTATCGCCCATTAAAGTCAAGGTTTCGATAATCATCGCTTCATCACGCCAATTCGATCCATAGGAATATCCCAGGGAGATGTACGGAGCAATGATGGTGCTTTGATTATAGACCAATGAATTTGCCGCTTCAGGTTGACCAGCCATAGCATAGGCTGCAGCAAGTCTCCAGCGCGCAGCAACGGTCATGCTGCTTCGTTCTTTCATTCGGTTCATTGCGCCCATTTCAGGTTTTCCGGCAAGTGCCAGCGTGTATAAGCGATATGCCTGCACCAAATCATTTTCATACCAATAATAATTTCCACTATGTGAATCCTGCGGCATCCAGTTCTGAGCCATGCGTTGCTGATAAGCAATCCATGCATTTTCCCAGTTTGCCGGAAGTGTGTATCCTTTCTTTTTCGCTTCCAGCAAAAAATGTCCGGCATAGTTCGTACCCCATTCACTTTCACTTCCTTCACCCGGCCAGTAGGTCATTCCGCCACTTCTCAATTGGAATTTTGCGAGGCGATTGATACCCTCTTTGATATTTTCCATCGCCTTTTTCTTTTCCGGATCAGATAGATCCATCACATCTGACAAGAATAATTGCGGGAACACAGAAGATGTTGTTTGTTCGATGCAACCGTGCGGATAGTCGAGCAAATATTTCAGACGTTTGCCAAAATCGACAGGTGGAATTGAACTCACTTCGAGATACGAAACATTTGTGCCATCCATTCCAGCGAGATCGAATGTGGCTGACCAGTTTTTTCCTGCATCCACAATTCCTTCCACGACATTCGTCACCACAGGATTTGGATTGCGCACATTCATTTCTACTTCGTAAGTGCTTTTGAAACTTCCGCTGGTGACTGTCACATTCACTTTACCTACACCCACTTTATCTAACACACGCATCGGGAAGTTGACCACGTCGTCACTTGGTTCGTTGAAAGAAATGTTCTTACTTCCACCATCTATCAGTTGGAAAAATTCATTCACTTCCACTTTCACAGACACATCCTTAACTTTTGGATCCATGGCAAAAACAGTTACCGGCAATTTTACTTCTTCACCAGGTCCCAACACGCGAGGCAATGATGCCAACACCATCAATGGCTTTTTCACCGGCACTGCCTTTTCGGCATTCCCATAAGCCATGTCTTTACCGGCAACGACCATCACGCGCACCGAGCCGATATAGTTCGGCATCACGAATTTGTGCACCTTCGATTTTTTAGGATCAATGGTAAATGGCCCGGCATGCATCACAACAGGTTTGAATCTGTTCGCACGATTTTTTGCTTTACCATTCACTTCACCATCACCACCAAGACTCAATAATTTTTCGAGCTTCGAACCAAATGCTCCAATAACCTGATCATACAAGTCAAACGTATTTACACCCAGCGCTTCTCTCGCATAAAAATAATTCCACGGATCGGGTGTTTTGAATCGCGTAAGATCCAATAATCCTTCATCAACAATCTCCAAAGTATAGGTCATCGCTTTACCGTTCTGCTCGCTCACCTTCACTTCAAATTCCTTCTCAGGAGAAAGTTCATCTGCCATGGTAATAACCGGAGCAAGATGTGAATTTGCATTTTCCACGAACAACGGCATCACACCATAAAGTCGAATCGGTAAATCATTTTCTGTTTGATTGTGCGGTTGAATCAATGTGATGTGGACGTATGCATTCGGTGTCATACGCTCCGTCGTTTTGAATTTGTATTGCGTCTGACCTTCTTTGGTTTCAATCCATTTCGCTTCAATCACACTGGAACTATTTTCAATGGATACCAATGCACGACCAGCTCTGCCGCTAGGAATAGTAACGAGGCATTCTTCGCCCACATTGTATTTTTCTTTGTCGAGTGAAAAGGCTAGCACATTCGCACCATCAGGATTTTCACGTTGCGAGCGATTCTCTGTAGCCGGCCAATCGATGTAAATTTCTCTGCCGGATGCGTGTCCGCCATTTGGATCTTCCACACGAATGAGGTAACGACCCCAGTTCGGATATTCCACTTTAATGTTGAATTGTCCACGACCATCACCATTGGTGCTCAAATTTCCTTCTGCCACCGGCACGGTACTTTCCGATCCAACATAATTGGAAAGATCATCACCATTTCTTTCCCACCACCAGCGCCATTTTACTTTGTATAATTTCCATGTGAGATTTTCTAGTTTCTCCGGCTTGCCATTCGGATCTACCGTCACCACTTGAATGGCGTGATCAGTTCCAGTATCGAGATAATAATTGTATTTCTCTTTCGGTTCAGGAATATCGATACCTACGAAGTGATCGTAAGGAGCATAAGGAGTTGAAAAACGATCAACAGAAAAATCACCTCCTTCTTCAAAAACTTTAACACTGAAATTTGCGTTCAGCATTCCCGGTGCACGACCACGAAGATCGGCTTGCATGCTGATCGTCGCTTTTCCTTCTGCATTCAGATTTCCATCAAAAATGGTTTGTTCTTCTGCGCTAAAACTTCGAATCGGATCATCGAAAATAAATTCTTTGTACTTATCGAAGCTTGTATAGGCATTTGTAAACGTGGCAGTCACATTCGTCTTCAGATTTTTCGCGATCGCACCATGAAGCCATTTCACCTGAAGGATTCCGCTGATGTCACCTGAGATCACCTTCTTTTCATTTTCACCAAAATCCATATTTAGCTTCAGTCGATTCGGTTTGATGGTTTCAACTTTTAGGGATTTTGTAAATACTGCACCACCAACGCGAATGGTCGCCTGGTAATTCCCTGTAGGCGCGTCATCATCCGTTTTACAAGTGAAACTGAAAAAGCCATTTTCACTTTTACTGCGCACCATTTTTTGTACAACCTGTCCTCTCGGATTCATCAATTCAAAATTGACAGGATGAATAGCCGGCAAAACTTTTTTCTCATCTTCCAATATGAAGGAAAGGAATAATGTATCACCCGGGCGCCATACACCGCGTTCACCATAGATAAACCCTTTGAGACCCTTTTGCGATTCTTCACCACTCACATCAAACGTGCTCAGACTAAGTGCGTGTGCGCCATCCAACTTCAGGTAACCACGTTGTTTGCCTTGCTTTGCAACAAGAAGATAAGGCACACCTTCTACCTTTTCCAACGATGCCTGACCTTGTCCATCCGTTTTTAATTTGGCGATGATTTGTTGCTGATAATTCAACACTTCCAATTCAACACCAGATAACGGCTTGGTAGATTTAATATCACTGATCGCAAAAAAGATCGACTTGTCATTTCCGCGTTTAGCGATGATACCAATATCTGAGGCAAGAATATTTTTCCCAACAGGATCACGACGATAATAAGCAGCGTTGCATGGATTGTCACGTTCATCCCAATCATAATCCTCGTAGTAGTAATCGTATTCGTCATAGTATTCACCTTCACCATCCGAGTAATAACCATTCGAATTTTCCATGTCTTCATTCTCATCAGTTGCATCAGCAGTCAACTCTTCCATGTCCGATTCAGCGCTTGCTTCTGCGTCTTCATCATCACAGTGATACAAACTATATGCTTGTTTGAAACCAATTTCAACACGGTACACAGCGCCGGGTTCCGTTTTGATAATATCATCGAGATCGAGATAAAAAGTATTCCAAACTCCGAGATCCGTATTCCCTTCCGGATTCAATTGCACCGTTTTTCTTTTAACGACACGACCCACGCGACGCATTTCCTGATCGCCACCTAAATCATTTACCTGTAGAAATTGTGGAACATTGTTTTCGTAGATGCGCATGACACGCACATCGACTGCAGATAAATTCACCGACTGAAATGGAAAAACAAGTCCATTGGTAGAAGGAAGAATGACACGTTCCATGTCATCAATTTTCACTTCCGGTTTCATTTCCTCGAAATGCAATTCGATGGTTTCTTCATTGGAAGAAGAATATCCCATGATGTTTTTCACACCGGCATGAATAAGCAAATTGTGATCGCCACTCATCCGGTAGGAAGGATAAACGCGGACTTCGTTTCCATCGATGGTATATCGCTCGTTGTACACATCCGGTAGATCAATGATGCCTTCCAGATTTTGTGTTGGATCCAACGGATCAGAAAATTGAAGTTGGATGTATTGCTCTGGCTGTTGCAGAATGTTATGGAAAAACACTTTGAAATTTCCGAGAGCAGGAATTTCCTGAGAAAGTTCACCCTTTTGTTCTGACTCCAAAGACTCGCCATTCCAGGAAATATTCACTTTCTCGTCTGATGTCACGCGCGCAATGCTATCGATGGTGAAGTGATGCAGGTGCGGATCATCACCCGTAGTCCAATTCACTTTCAGTTCTCTTCCACTTTCATTGGCCGCAATCGTCTTTGGTAACCCGGCAACATCGCAGATGTCAATGGTTCCAAGCGTGCCCGACATATACATCCAATTGAGGCTGTCATTTCGGTATGAACGAATCTGATCAATCTGCACATTGACGTGCTGTTGCATCACCACAAAACTGAATTTGAATTTTGAAAGTTCAGAGGGCACTTCAGTAAAACGATTCAGCAGGAGCGTTCCTTCATACACCTCGCCGCGAGGCAACCATTTTTTAGGACGAAATTCAAGAGTCTGATTATCGAGCCACCACAATTCACCATCAATGGAAGGAGAAAAATCGATCAGATCTTCTTTTACAGGTTCGGTGGTATTCACGTCACCTTTGAATGCATCGGTAAGACGGATCCGGATATTGCTTGCGGTGGAAATGGTGCCGCTGGTAAAAGCGGAAACATAACTGGCAAAAGCAGGGTCGAATGGGATCGGGCCTTTCTTCTTGCAGGAAGAAACGGAAACTCCAATAAATAAAAATGCCATGGCCAAAGCCACGGCTACACGAGTTGCAAAAGCAGGTTTCATACGGTTGGTAAAGCGGTAGATCGCTTGATGTTACGCGAATTAACGACAGGGAGATCAAACTATTTCAATTGAGAAGAAATAATTTTCCGAACGGTTTTTCCTACTTTTCAAAATATCCAAAATTCCATTCGATTCTGTATTGAAGCTCTCAAATTTTAAGACATAGAGAATAGAGTGTGAGTTCAGTTTTCACTCATCAATCCCCAACCTCACTAACAGCTCTTCCTTATAAGTCCTTCC
>JANOVT010000056.1:0-9724 GCA_031417525.1 Flavobacteriales bacterium
CTTTGATATACCCTCACCTCGTTCTTGCTCTGTTTCTCGCTCTATTGGTTAGAGAGTGAGTGTGAGTGTGAGATCTGAGTTTAGCCTCTTCTTTACACCCATAGCCTATTAAAAAAAATCTCGATACTGATTCCTTCGATCAGCGTTGCAAACAAATCTTTGATATACCCTCTCCTCGTTCTTGCTCTATTTCTCGCTCTATTAGCTATAGAGTGAGAGTGAGTGTGAGATCTGAGTTTAGCCTCTTCTTTACACCCAAAACCTATTAAAAAAAAATCCCGATCTGGTGTCAGACCGGGATCTTTGAGCGGGAGACGAGACTCGAACTCGCGACCCCGACCTTGGCAAGGTCGTGCTCTACCAACTGAGCTACTCCCGCTTGTATAAAAGAACGTTTTGAGGGCCGCAAATGTAAACATCTTGTCATTTATCGCAAGCATTCAGGCCTTTTTCTCTGAAAAAAATTGCAACTCTCCTTTTAGCTTATTCATTATCAATGCCGTAGCACCCGCCTTGCCCTCAACATATTCACCGGCTGCATTGCCGGACTTAGTCAGAAATACAGGTTCTGTATACATTCTGGATAGTTCATTCTCCAGTTCCGACTGGTTTTGGAAGGAAAATCCACCACCACAATCCTGTAATTCAACTGCCTCGGCAAATTTTTGATGCAGCGGGCCGAATAGCACCGGAATTCTCCAAACCGCCGCTTCCAGAGTATTGTGGATGCCTTTGCCAAAACCACCTCCAATCACAGCAACATCTCCATATCGATAAACCACGGACAATAACCCAATGGCATTGATGATCAAAACCTTGCTTTGGATCAGGTCCTTTTGCGTTCGTTCGGTCCACAGCACCGCCTCCGGAAATTGCTTTTGAATGGACTCAATATGAGATGCGGTGATCTCATGAGGCACAAGTATGATCCGATGATCCTTTTGAGAGCTGGTCATTCTTTTGTGCCAGGCAGCCAACATCTGTTCCTCTTCCGGCCAGGTACTTCCTCCGACTACACAAAATGAATCGCCACGAAACAAGGCAATTTCCTCGATGGCTTTTGCATCTGATGCAAGTTTCACCACCCGATCAAAACGTGTATCACCGGCAATCGTCAGTTGCTGAATTCCGACACTCTGCAATAATTGAAAAGTCTCATCATTCTGCACAAAAAAGTGCGTGACACAATCGAGTACTTTTTTCCAGAAGGATTGGAAGACTCCAAAAAATCGTTGGTCTTTTCTCAGAATACCCGAGATGACATAAAGTGGAATTGACTTTTTTTTGCATTCAAAAAAATAGTTCGCCCAATATTCATACTTGACAAAAAAGACAGACGACGGATGTAAAATGGAAATAAAAAGTGACGCATTCAGAGGAGTGTCAGCCGGCAAGTAACAGACCTTATCGACGAGGTTATAGTTTTTTCTAACTTCAAAACCAGAAGGCGAAAAAAAAGTGAGCAGAAGTTTGACATCTGGAAAATCCTTTCGCAGCGCTTCTATCACGGGCCGACCTTGTTCGAATTCACCGAGTGAAGCACAATGCATCCAAATCAACTCCCCTTCGTTTTTTCTTCGCCACGATTCCAGATCATTCAGCAAATCCTTTCTGCCATCCTTCCACAACTTCGCTTTTTTATTGAAGAGCGAAGCCAAACCCATCGCGAGGACGAAGAGACGGATGGAGAGGTTGTAGAGAGAGTTGAGCAAAAACGAGAAATATTAAATCTCAATTATAAATTATCAATTATCGAATAAGCTATGAGTTTGAATGATAAAATTTGATTGCAAACTTGGCAGGAATAATTAATAATTAATAATTGATAATTGTAAATTGATAATTCATCAGTAGTAATAGTAATGATTCGACATCCTCTTATACAAATGCACTGTCCAATCAATTCGCAATCCGAAGAGTGAGTCTTTTCGCTTTTGTGTATCCGTTGTCTGTGTGTCGAAATTGAGATCGCGTCGGCTTTGGGTAGTGCCCTGCCAAGCTTCCAATCCGATACAAAAATTGATGAGACGATTATTGCTCATGTGGTAATAACCAACAAACTCTTTCATCACCGGTCCATTGGCGAGTCGGTCATATCCTTTGAGGTAATCCCCTTCCAATTGTTTGATGTGCGATTCCTGATGTTCAATCCGGATCTTGTGTTGAAGGATACCAGCACCAACGAGCACAAGTAAACCGCTGTTTTGATTAGGTCCAATAAAATTGAATAACCTTCCTCCTTCTAAAGTGGCAGTAAATCCGCGCTCCTGAATGGATATTTTAGAAAGCTGCCCGTCATTGTCGAGAATATAACCGCCATCCACTTTCAAGTTTTGCAAAAAACCCTTTTCCTGAATTACATGGCTTCCAAAAAGGTATGTAGCCTGAACTCCATAATACCAAGAGGTGCGTGTTTTAAAATGAAAACCAAAACCCAGGTTGTGGTTATTTCCAAATCGCGATGCCATATCGCCACCGGGTATTTGATACGCATATCCAAAACTGACATGCGGATCAAAAAGGAGAGTATCCTTCACCGCTGTTTGCGTAAGTGAAACAAAGGGTAAAAAAAGTGCAAGAGTCAAAAGAGAAATTCTGCTCATGTCGCAAATTTAGTTCAGAGTTCAGAGTTTGCTGAGGTTTTCCCTTTAGGAGAATTTTTCTTTTTACTTCAAATGCATTAATGACAAGACATGTTGCTTTTCTGTTTCAAGTTCCTTGTTTCTGGTTGCCCTGAAGGCGAAGCGGCTCCATTCATTCACTACACATCAAACCTTCGGCCTGTGCGACCAGAAACAGCGAACCAGATACTGCTTCAATCATCGCATTGCCAGAAAAGGAGTACATGCACATCAAGCTTTCGATTCACACAACTTGAAACTAGAAACTAGAAACTAAGGAACTAAGAACCAGAAAGAAGTTCTCAAGTATGAACTACTCCTCGAGATAATCCTCCGGTTTTTCATCTTCGATCGGAGTGATCGGCCAATGAATTCGTGATAGAATTTCCTGCATCGCACCTTCTTTCAGGCTAAATCCGGAATGATGAAGTGAATCGAAGTGATGCATTTCAAGCACATGCTTCACCAGACAACTTGCCAGTGGCATGAACTCGGCGCGGATACTTGGAATAGCCGGATGACGTACACGCTCCTCGTAGGTGCTATTGAGCAACCATCGATGCGTTTCTTTATATCCGGAAAGAGGAATTTCATTGAACAATGGAACTTCTCCCGAATCCTTTCCACTGCGTTGCAAAAACAACGCTAACAACGTGTCGAATGAACCGGATGAACCAACCAATTTTTTCACCGGAAATTTTTCAAGTCCTTCTTTCAATGACTGCAATTCGGTCGAAAGCAATCGTTCAATGTAATTCAGATCGATATCCGACATCTTGTCTTCTGGTTTTACCAGATCATGCAAACGACTAACCCCGAGTAAAAAACTATGCTTCCAAAAGATCGTTTTGCCATCCGCAATAATGAACTCAGTGCTGCCTCCTCCAATATCCATAATAAGCACCTTTTCGTCACCAAAATCTTGAGTCTGGCGAACACCATCATAAATCAATTCGGCTTCGCGGTCTCCACTGATGAGTTCAATGTCAACATTAAAAAGGGATTTGCTCTTTGCAATGAAATCTTGTCCGTTTGATGCCTCCCGAATACCCGAAGTTGCGAAGGCAAATATTTTTTCGCATTTGAAATTCTTTGAATTGACCGCATGACATTGCAAAGCATCCAGTCCGCGGATAAAACGAGAAGGCACGATGGTATGATCCTCAAAACCACCCGCACCGAGTTTCACCGGCAATTTATTTTGAAACACCACTTGCCAGGATTGCGGACTGGCGTCGGCTACCAACAAATTGAATGTATTCGTTCCACAGTCGATGACGGCGATGCGCATGTTCGTATAAGATTAGGGGGCGAAGTTAAGGGGCCACTAGGTTTCAGGTTACAGGTTGCTGGTTTCATGTTGCTGGTTTCATGTTGCTGGTTACAGGTTTCTGGTTTCTGGTTTCTGGTTTCAAGTTCCCACATCTCGAAGATGAAGCGCGATTCGGATAAAAATGTTTGCCAAAGAAATAATTTCTTGACTGCGCGGATCTAGAAACCTAAAACACATTCCTTCGAAATAAAACGCACGCTCAAAAACAAAGTACTTACTCCGCACAACATGAAACTTGAAACCATCCTTTCGAAATAAAACCAAATCTCAAATCAAAATAGTTGATCTGCACAACATGAAACCAGCAACTTGAAACAAGAAACCTGGAACTTGTAACCTGAAACCTCAAAGCACAAAAAAATGCTTGCTGAGATAATTTGAAACATAATCCGAAATTCCTTCTTCCAGGGAATGAAAAGGTTTGTTGTATCCGATAGAGATCAACTTATACATGTCGGCTTCTGTAAAATATTGATATTTATCGCGGATGTCGACGGGAGTGTCAATGAATTCGATATCAGGTGTGATCTTCATCGATTCAAATGTCGAAGTGGCGAGATCCAGAAACGTGCGTGCTTTACCTGAGCCCAAATTGTAGATCGCGGAATTTTTACGATGATGCATAAGAAACATACACACTTCTGAAACATCTTTTACATAAACGAAATCGCGCATCTGTCCACCATCGGAAAATTTGGGATGATGTGAACGGAATAACTTCATTTTACCGGAATTTGAAATCTGTCGAAAAGCATGAAACACCACAGAAGCCATGCGCTCCTTGTGGTATTCATTCGGTCCGTAGACATTAAAAAACTTCAGACCCGCCCAAAAGAAGGGAGCATCCTTTTGTTGTAACGCCCAGATATCAAATTCATTTTTCGAATCACCATATGGATTGAGTGGCACCAGTGACGGTATCAAAGCATGATCATCCTTGTACCCAAATTCACCATTGCCATATGTTGCCGCAGAAGACGCATAAACAAGTGGAATGGCAAACTCAGCACAGACCTGCCAGATACGTTTGGAATAGTTCAAATTCAACTCGTTAAAAATGCTGCGATTGAATTCGGTCGTATCCGTGCGGGCACCCAAGTGAAAAACGAATTGCACCTGATCCTCATTTTCAATGAGCCATTCAGGAAATTTTGTGCGGTCTACTTTTTTGAGAAACTTCTTACCCTCAAAATTTCTTCCGGTTTTTTCGTGCGTCGGACTATCTGAATTTCCTTCGAAATCATCCACGAGAATGAGATCAAAAAAACGATCTTCATTCAATCGAGTGATCAAACAACTTGCAATAAAACCGGCGGCACCTGTGATGACAATCATAATTTGAGTTCTGAGCGCAAGTTTCGGAAGAAAAAATCAATTATCAATTATCAATTATCAATTATGGCTTGAAACTGATTGGATATAACCAGCGCATTTCATTGCACAAGGCGAACTTCACAAATAATTAATAATTGATAATTGATAATTATTCCGCCTTTTCCTTGATTTGAGTAAAGCCTGCCCTTTCACCTGCGGTTGTATTTTTGAACTCTAATTAAGATTGCATGTCCAAAGTAGTTTATGTCACAAGAAGAGAGCGGTTCAATGCCGCACACAAACTCTGGAATCCGAAGTGGGATGAGTCGACCAATTTAAAAACATTCGGGAAATGTGCTAATCCGAATTGGCATGGACACAACTACGAACTTTTTATCACAGTGAAAGGCGCTCCGGATGAAGATACCGGGTATTGTATTGATCTCAAATTTTTGAGTGATATTATCGAGGAAAAAGTTCTCTCTAAGATGGATCACCGCAATCTTAATCTGGACGTACCATTTCTGGAAGGGAAAATGACATCCTGCGAAAATGTGGCTATTGCGATCTGGGAAGAACTCGAATCTTCCATCAATAATGAAAGCCGCAGTTTGCATAGTGTAAAAGTGTACGAAACAGAAAACAACATGGTCGAATATTTCGGCGGAGCTTGATGTCGAACTTTCTCTGAAACACTTTGTTCTTGAGAATATGAATTTACAAATTATGAAACAGCAATCATCGGAATCAGGAGAATCTGAGTTGACAGTCAATCAGAAAGAAATTGCAGCGAGTGTGCTGACCATTCTGGAAAAGCTTGGTGAAAATCCTGCAAGACAGGGTTTATTAAAAACACCTGAACGCGTTGCAAAAGCGTATGAATACATCACGCAGGGTTATGATCAGGATGCAAATGAAATCTTAAGAAGTGCTATGTTCGACGAAGACTATAGTGAAATGGTACTAGTCAAAAACATTGAATTATATAGTCTCTGTGAACATCACATGTTGCCCTTTTTTGGTAAAGCGCATATCGCTTACATACCAAATGGAAAAATTGTGGGTCTGAGTAAAATTCCGCGAGTGGTCGATGTTTTCTCTCGCAGACTTCAGGTTCAGGAGCGACTGACAATTGAAATCCGTGATTGCATTCAGCAGACTTTGGAGCCACTCGGAGTAGCCGTTGTCATTGAAGCGCAGCACCTATGTATGCAGATGCGTGGTGTGAGCAAACAGAATAGTGTGACTACCACCAGCGCTTTCAGTGGCGAATTTCTTCACAACGATAAATCGAGGAAGGAGTTTATTAATCTCGTTGGGATGAAGCTCACTTAGTTTTTAGTTCAGAGGTTGGAGTTTATACTTGGCGGGATGTGGTGCTCTTTTTCAAGGTTCTTCTTTTTTTTCGATGGTTATAACTTTACGCAAAGGGAGATATTTCGCGCCGAGATTCGCCGAGGAGCAGAGTTACGGAGAGTTTGAACACAGCAGGAAGATTGGAAGAAAAAACAAATCTTCGATTGCGAATCTCCTCACTCTCGTTCTCATTCTCATTCTCATTCTGCTCGAGTGGTTAAAAATTCTAATCGCGCATGGGTTTCTTCTTTGTTGATATAACTTTGCCTGACTTATAAAAAGAATTTCAAAAATCTATGAATAACCTCGATAATTTCAGTCAACAGTCCATCGATATCGACTCAGCGGCGGTATCAAAAGCATTTGTTTCAAATGTATTTTCTTATATGACGCTTGCTCTGGTGATTTCCGGTGTTGCGGCATATTGGTTTGCGGGAAGCGGAATGATTTTGAATTTGTTGCAGACGGTGCCTATGATGAAATGGGTCATTATGCTTGCTCCATTGGCATTGGTAATGGTCATGAGTTTTGCATTCAACAAATTATCTGCATCTGCTTTGATTGGTATCTTCATTGCGTTTTCCATTGTGAATGGAATTAGTTTGAGTGTGATCTTCCTCATGTATTCTACAGCCACCATTGCGAAAGTTTTCTTTATTACAGCCGGGCTTTTTGGTACCATGGCTGTTATCGGATACACTACTAAGACAGATTTGACCAAGATGGGTTCCATTTTGATGATGGGCGTAATAGGCATCATCATCGCTTCGCTCGTGAATATGTTCATGCAAAGCGGGCCATTGGATTACCTGATCAGTTGCATAGGCGCTTTGATCTTCACTGGTCTTGTCGCATACGACACACAGAAAGTAAAACGCATCGGTGCAGGTGTTGAGTATGGCACTGCCACCGCCAGCAAACTCGCCATCATGGGTGCTCTGAGTTTGTATCTTGATTTCATCAATTTGTTTTTGTTCTTACTTCGCATCTTCGGAAGAAGAGACTGAGAACAGAGCGAGAATGAGAACGAGAATGAGGAGAATTGCAAGCGAAGATTTGTTTATTCTCTCCATCTTCTTGCGTTGTAAAAGCTCTCCGTAACTCTGCTCCTCGACGAATCTCGGCGAGAAACTTAACACTTTGAATACTGATTACATTCGATAGAAAAAGGAGAAATTTCGCGATAAATACATAGTTCCGCCAACTATGAACTCCAAACCCTGAACTTTGAACTTTGAACTTAAATAGTCATCCGGGTTCTTTTGTGGAAATGCGTCCCACCGCGGCGTTTAGTGCGTTTGTTTGTGAACTTCGCCTCATTGATCAGCAAGTAGTCCACTTTGAACATGGCGTAGAAATAGCCATCGTTATCGGTGTTATCACCACGTTGCTGCCCTGGAGCAGTAACGATATTGGGTTTTCCTCCATTCGCTGCGCCAATTGCCGGATTAGAAAGATAGGCCGCTACATCGCCGTTTTGATCACCGACATACAAGGCAATATCATTTGCGTTGTAATATGAATTGCTGACATCGTCGATGTAGTCCGTAAAAGTGTATCTGTAGGTGGCTTCTATGCCAAACGACCAATTGCGATGCATCCTCACCATATAGCTGAAACCAACCGGGATATTGATCTGCCAGAGCTTGTAAGCATTGACGCCATCAGGCAATCCCTGACCCTCAGTGCTCAACGGCGCCAGATATACCCATCTGTCTTGAAAATACACTTTGGGATTAAAATGAAATAACCCCATTCCTCCGAAGATGGTGAAATAAGATCCCCGAACATGCCATGGAGCTGTGTTAGAATCTTTAGAACGTTCGAGTTTGTATTGATGCCCCTTCTTCGATCCGATTCTGATCCACAATTCACCCATGAGGTCGAATTCAAAAATATCAGAACGAAACGAGAGGTTGCGATTATTGCGAAAAGGTTCCTTGGTGAGTTTGTCATCACCGCTCACACGCCCGTAGTTAAAATTCGCGCGGCCATAAAAATTCTTGTGGAACGCATGACGAAAACCTACATAGGTTGCCAGATTGAATTCGGTGAATTCCAGGTCGCGCAAGTCATTTGTACCAACCGCATCCTTTCCACCAAGATCTCCAAGGAAGTTTGAAGCTCCGATTCCGAATTCAATATGATTAGGATTGCGCAAATAGGCCTCCTCAGTAAAGAAGTCAAATTTCTGTGCGTGTGAAAAAACGCAACACAGAACAATAGCAGATGTAAGGCAAATCCGTAACACGACACACAAAAATAGAAAAAAAAGTCTCTTCAATTTAACAAAAAACTACTTTTTCTTTCCAGATAGGGAATTTGAAAGGCTGAATAAGACGATTCCGGCACATACTGCGACATTAAGCGAGTGTTTGGTTCCATGTTGAGCAATCTCGATCACATCATCACAGGCATTGATCACGCCCTGATCGACTCCCGATACTTCGTTGCCAAATACAATCGCAGTTTTCTCATTTGGATTGAGCACAAAATCGTTTAGCTCGATACTCGATTCGGTTTGTTCAATTGCAAAACATTTGACTTCCATTTTTTTCAGGTCTTCGATGGCAGCAGCTGCGGAAGATTCATAAGACCAGGAAACACTTTCCGTCGCACCCAGCGCGCTTTTCAACACTTCTCGATGAGGCGGCGCCGGAGTAAATCCACAGCAAATTATTTTTTCTACCCTAAAAGCATCCGCACTTCTAAAAATACTTCCCACATTCAATCCGCTTCGGATATTGTCGAGCACAAGAATCAGTGGAATTTTCTCCGATTCCTTGAATTCATTGGGCGAGATTCTTCCCAACTCAGACATCGACAACTTTTTATTCATTAGACAAACCTACTATAGGAGAGGGAGAAAGAGAATGAGAATGAGGAGCGATTTTCGCGGATCATAGAGTAAATCCCAAACAATGCTTTGGTAATTTTTGTGAGATAACCAACGTTTTAAAGCACTTAGTGGACATGCCTTAGATTTCCATGTCTCATCATCGAACGGGGCCTCGTGGTTCGGAATAAACCACTGGCCCCGCATCAACGGTATTATTTGATCTCGATAAAGAATGGCAGTCGAGCCTGGATGCCACGGATT
>JANOVT010000057.1:0-8786 GCA_031417525.1 Flavobacteriales bacterium
TCTTGTTTAATGAATGAGCGCAAAGATTAAACGAAATATCTGATTTCAGGTTATTTTGTTTAATGAAATACTTGTAATCTTAAACAAGATCAATTTTCATCGTCTTCCAATTTGTGAATATTGGGCCTAATATTCTGGCAGTCAGATTGGAATGCAGGTTTGCACTCGCTATTATACTTTTGCATGTAATGCTCATCCAAAACCGTTACTCCAATGCTTCAACGGACTTACCAATTTGGGCACTTTTTATTCGGATGAAATGTTGCTTTTTTGCGGTAATAGTTTTTTTGTTCACTGTGGGAAGCGTCTTTTGTCAGAAAAGCTCATATTCAAGCGAATTACAGATCAAATTTTCACCATTCAGATTGACGAATTCCATTCATCCCGGGATAGAACTTGGCATTGAATTCAGATCAACAGAAAAATTTTCGACGCAATTTTCCGGAATATTTCTGCGTGATGTTTTGAAAATCACGAACTACCAATCTGTATCAGGATATCGGCTTGCACTGGAAGAGAAATATTTTGCGCTGCAACCGGATGGAAGAATTCATCCTTATGTGTCTTGCGAATTAGCTTTTTGCAGGGTAAAAATTCGAAGTGAGGAGCACTTTGATAAAGGAGGAACGATTTCAGACACTGCCAGGTTTTCGAATTCATATCCGGATACTGTTGACATTTACAAACGCACGGGTTGTCTTAATTTCAAGATTGGTTTTCAATGGAAAAAGGGGAGATGTGTCTTCGACTTCGGATTAGGACTTGGGATTATGTACAAAGAAGTTTACTTCCGAAATCAACTTCATCCGGAGCATGAGAGCGCGCGCACTCTTCATCCGAATATCTACGTGATTTCTTCCAGGCCTGGCAACTACGTGGTGACAAATTTCCCCATGAGTTTCCGCATAGGTTATGTGTTCAGTTAAATAAAATTCTCATTGCTGACTGACAAAAAGTGAATCGGAACAAGCTATCCCGCTAGGGAGTATGGAGAAGTCTGATGTCAGAAGTAAGAGGGTTAAGTTAGAATATTTGAAGAGTTTCATCAACCCGGCATGATTTAAACACGACACAGAAAAAAACTCTTCGAAGTAGGTGCTTTGAGGACCGGCACTGCTCATTATCTGACATCTGACCTCTCACTTCTTGAAACATCCTGGCGGTTTAATTTCGTCAGTCTAAATTTTAACCAGACAACTATGTAAAATTATCTATTCGAAGGGAGGCAATAGCATCTCAATTGGACGACTTCACATGCTTAAGAAAAAGTGAATTAAGACTATCTGAAAACTGGAAAAGACCAAGCTCCGGTGATTTTTTATCTTTCAATATTTCTCCTGAAAAATAGAAAACGCACCCGGAATCACGAAAATGATCGATCAATTTTTTCAGATAACTATCGAGCAAAACAGCAGCAGGTTGAGAAGTGAAATGACTTATGAAATGAACTTTTCCAACACGTTGATAAACCTGAAATAGATCATCAATTGGCACACTCTGACCAAGATAGATTGTTTTATTTCCACGTGACTTCAGCATATAGTTCAACATGATCATGGATATTTCATGATATTCCATTTCAGGCAAAAACAGAACATAGGTCGTAGCGTCCTCTTTTGCGGCGTACAAGTCAATTTTATTGATTTCACTTTCGAGCTTCTGACGGATAAGATTGGAGATAAAGTGCTCCTGTGCGGGACAAATGGTATCCGTGAGCCATAACATTCCTACGTCTTGAAGAAACGGGGCGAGCACATTCAGAAAGGTATCTTCAAGCCCGCTGGTTTCAATTCGGTGATCAACAACACTGCAAAATAATTTCTCATCAAAATTCAACATGGCCAGTTTAAGCGTCGCCATTGATGTATCATCATTTTCGTTGGAAGCAGAATACTTTTCGATCAGTTGATTCATCATTTGACTATCCATCTTTACAATCTCCGAGATTTTGTGACCTCGATGATTGAGAAGTGACACATTCAGCAAGGTTTTTAGCTCATTATCTGAATAGCGACGAATGTTACTCTCGGAGCGTATCGGTTTCAACAAGCCGTAACGCTGTTCCCAAATACGTATCGTATGAGCCTTGACGCCTGTATAATTCTCCAGGTCTTTAATACTGAAATTTTGCATAGAATACCTTTTGTCTAGAGCCATAACAAACCGGAAGTTGTAAAGTTCAGAACAGATTTTGATTGATTATTGTCACAAAGCAATGATACAAGAATGCTTAGAATTTTGAAATGATAAATTCTGTGTCATGTTTGGAGTAGAATTGACATTTCTGCGAGGAAATCACGGGTAAAAATCGGATGTGAAACTCTTGACTCGAAAATTTCGTTCAGCACGGTCTTGGGTGACAACAGAATTCGCTATCATTGCTCACTTCAGTGTTTACTAACCAAGGATAATCAGAAAATGACAATTCAAAGAAAATCGCTCATGCTAAGAATCATTTTTGTTTCCATCACATTGCTTATTGCCTCTCACGCAAAAACACAAACGTGTCGAATTCAATTCATACATAACAGTGCGGATACTTCCATTGCTGCAATTGACTTATATGCATCTGGTGTTTTGATTGCGGATAGTTTGTCATTCAGATCATCTTCCCCTTTTATCACTATTCCAACGACTTCAGAAATCAACATTGCAATCGCTCCATACGATAGTCAAAGTGAACTTGAAGCTTTACAAACTTTCCCGTTCACTTTTGTGTCTGGTCAGAAATATGTCATGGTGATAAATGGCGAGTTGAATGCGACAGGCTACAATCCTTTTCAACCTCTTTATTTCAGTATTTATACCGGAGCGATAGAAGCGGGTGCATCTGGCGCTACAACAGATATCTTGTTTTGCAATGGCGCATCTGATTTACCGGACGTAGATTTGAAGGAAACAGAATTGATTCAGCTCACTGCTTTTGAAGATATTCCTAATGGCAGTATCAATGGATATCAGCAGTTTTTGACAGCATCTTATGTTTTGGAATTGACGAATGCAACCAATGACATTACTTATGGATCGTTCAGCGCACCGCTTGATCAACTCGGTTTAGGAGGTAAACCAGTAACGATTTTGACCAGTGGATTTTTGAATCAGCTCGAAAATAGTCAGGGAGCTTCGTTGGGTTTGTGGATGTCTGTGCCACTCGGCGGGCCGTTGATTGAGCTTCCAGTTCTCACTTTAAATCTGACTGCCCGTTGTCAAATCATTCACAACACTGCGGACGCGATGCTCGATGAAGTGGATTTGTATATCAATGGTGAGTTGGCTTCGGATAATTTTGCATTTCGAACAGCTACACCATTTTTTGATTTACCCGCTGGTCAAGATGTTGAAATCGCCGTAGCATATTCAAACAGCACAGATGTATCTCAGGCATTTTATGTCGAAACGATAAACTCTATTTCCGGTGAAACTTATTCGATGGTACTGGATGGAATTCTCAATGTCGACGATTACAATCCATCTCCCGCAATTCAATTGAACATTGCTTCGGGAATGCATGAGAATGTATCTTCCGGTATGAATATGCGCTTTCTTTTTCATCATGGAAATACAGACGGTTATTTTGTGAATATAACGGAAACGGAAGTTCTGAATCTGAACGTTGAGAATGATCTCGACTACGGAGCTTTCAGTACTAACTTCGAATTACCTATTCTGGATTACGTTTTTCAGATCACCGATGCTATCAGTACAATTGAAATTGGATCATATCAAGCCGCTTTTGCCACTGATTTTCCTGGTCATGTTGTTACCATTGTCATGAGTGGATTTCAGAATCCAGAAGAAAACAACAATGGCTCTGCTTTCGGATTATGGGCGACAACAGAAAGTGGTGGATTACTTTTTCCACTAGAACTTGTACCACCGGAGCCGGAATTCACGCAAGTTCAATTGATTCATAACAGCGCAGATCTGATGCTTTCAACAGTCGATATTTATCTGAATGATGAACTTTTGTTGAATGACTTTTCTTTCCGTCAGGCAACACCTTATATCAACGTGGAAGCGATCACTCCTCAGGTATTTGTTATTGCCCCATCCACAAGTAGCTCGGTATCTGATGCGTTTTTTACACAACAACTTATTTTTAATACCGGTGAAAAATACATCATAGTTGCAAATGGAATTGCTAGTGTAACAGGATACAATCCTTCACCTGCGTTTGGACTGGATGTTTATGTAGGCGCTCGCAATGCATCGATGAATGCAGGTGAAACAGATGTGTTATTTGCAAATGGTTGTACTGATGTCAGTTCGGTAGATGCAACTGAAATGTTGACTTCAACACAAATGACCAACGACCTGCCTTATCCTGGATTTAGTGACTACAACAATTTTCCAGGAATGGAAAATTATTTTCTTCACATGACCAATGGAAGTGGAAGCGTTTCATTTGGCGATTTCGATTTGCCGCTGAACAACTGGAATCTTGCTGATCAGGCCATCGTTGTTTTTTTGAGTGGATTTTTGAATCCGGCTAACAATAGCAGTGGCGAAGAACTAGCACCTTGGGCTGCGATGCCGGATGGCACAACGCAGATTTTACCTATCCATGTTGGTTTAGTGGAGAATGAACAATCGTCCGCACTTCAGGTTTATCCGAATCCCGCGACTGATTTCATTTTCGTAAACGGCATTTTGAAGCGACCTTGTAATCTTCAATATGCAGTATTGAATTCAAATGGTGAAGTTGTTTTGAAAAGGCAGCACGTGGTTTCAGGTCAACACTACAACTTTGTTGCTGATGTGAGCGATCTCGCATCTGGCCTTTATACGATCAGTATATCAGATGGAACATTTGTACTGGCGAAAAGAGTGCATATTGTTCACTAGGCATTTCCAGTTTCACATAGCCATCACTCTTCCACTCAAAACAAGTGACAGGCTAATTGTGCACTTTTCCATTCAAAGTATTTGAACAATTGGACATTCATTTATTCTCGTACGACTAAAAAATAATCCAGTTGGGCGAATTCTTAGTTCACTTTGGTAACTCAATGAATATGTCCTCGTTCTAATCACACATCCTGTAGTTTATCTCCCCCCTGTTTTTTGAAAACAATCTAAGTCTGGGTATTTCCGGGGGAATGATCATCTAAAACTACCGCGATGAAATATTACTACCAATTCATTCTAAGTATCCTCTTATTTTATTCTGTCAATGCATTTGGTCATTCATCTGATCCATGTAAATGCAATACCGACGTAAATCAATCAGGAAACCATTCAGGTCAGAACGACGATAGCTCAGGAAATGACAACAACAATTCAGGCCATGGCGACATAGAAGAACCAGGCGCGATTGAATGTCCTCCAGATTTCACTACAGATTGCTATGGTTCGATTGAACCAACCTCTTCAGGTGCGCTTTCAGTGGACGCCAACTATTCTGCACCTACCTACACAGATGAACTGATTTCGGAAAGTTGTCCTATGATACTTGTACGTCATTGGAGCACAATTGCATCCGATGGCACAGAATTAACCTGCGATCAGACGATTACAATTGATGATGTTGAAGCGCCTGTTATTCAAACACTGATTTCAGGAATACAGGATTGCCATGTCATTTCTGAAATACAAATTGAAGTGATTGATTGCGATCCAAATCCAACGATCGAGATAACCGTCATTGATTCTACGTGGGGAAGTTCAACACCATGCGATGCCGGAGCGCTTCGCACGCAAACTCAAGGTGGTTGGGGCGCCAATCCAAATGGTAATAATCCTGCGGTCTATTTGTACGCACATTTTGCTGCCGCATTTCCTCAAGGCCTGACGATTGGTTGCAATAACACATTAACCTTAAGTACACATAATGCTATTACGAGTTTTTTGCCGAGCGGCACCACGCCGGCGGCATTGCCTTCCGGCAATATGACCAATCCGGGATCACAATATCACAATGTTCTTGCAGGTCAGCTTGTGGCTGCAACACTGAATGTTGGGTTCGATGCGAATGACCCAACCTTTGGTGCATCGGAAAGTTCGTTAGGTGATTTGGTATTTGCAACTGGAACATTTCAAGGAGTTAGTGTAATCGAATTGTTGTATATGGCGAATCAAGTCATTGGAGGTTGCAGCACGGAGTTTTCATTCAGTGAACTGAATGAAGCACTCACGACCATCAATGAAAATTATGATAATGGAACCATGGACAATGGTGATCTTGTGTGTGTGACTTCTGATGAATGTATCTTGACGATATCATATGAAGTCACTGCAACGGACATGTGCGGCAATGTTTCTTCAGCAATTGGTGAAATACAAATAATAGATGAAACCGCTCCGGTCTTTCCTGAAATGCCTGATCACATCACCGTGAACTGCGCCGAAATACCTGCTACAGAAATAGTGTTTGTTGATGAATGTTCGCAATCGGATGTCACTGTTTCAATTCAGGAAAGTTATTTCTCAGGCGCATGTATGCCAACCATTGAACTCATTTTTACTGCGACTGATTTGTGTGGCAATAGTTCGACGTTCACGCAGTACATCACGGTAGTTGATACCATTGCTCCGGAATTTTCTGAAATCCCACAACTCGTCAACTCAAGTTGCAGCGTTTCAACTGATACGACAAATCCAACAGCAAGTGATAATTGTGATCCTTCACCTTTGGTTAGCATGAGCGAGTCGATTGAAACTTTACCTTGTGGAAATATCATTACCAGAACTTGGACTGCTATTGACCATTGTGGTAACGCGGCACAAGTATCCCAGGTCATTGATATGACCGATCAGACCGGACCTGTTTTTAGTGGCGAATCGCAGATGGCATTCAACTGTAGTGTTGGACAAATTCCGGTTCCTGAGATTACAGATGATTGTGGAGTTGTTATTGATTTTTCATACAATGATGTTGTTTCAGGTAGTAGTTGTAGTCAATTGATTCAACGCACCTGGAGTGCATCAGATGCATGTGGAAATAGTTCAACATTTGTTCAGAGCATTACTACCAGTGATATCGAAGCTCCCGTATTTACTTTTATTCCCAGTGATGTAACGATTGAATGTGGCAGTGAGATGCCCGTTGCAACTGCATTGGCTTTCGATAATTGCAGCAACTTTACCATTTCACAGTCTGAAAATATCATCGAAAATCCCGGAACTTGTTTACAGATTCAACGAATTTGGACAGCTTCGGACGATTGTGGCAACACATCGATTGCAATACAAACAATTACTTTCATTGATCAGGTAGCCCCTGTTTTCGATCTGCTTCCGGGAGATATGAATGGTGATTGCAATGATCTAAGCAATCCGCCGGCTCTTCAGGCAACAGATAATTGTGATGACAATGTTCTTGTCTCTTTTGATGAAGTTGCCATCAGTGAAAATTGCACTGTGATAATAATTCGCACATGGACAGCAAGTGATGATTGTGGTAATACAATTGTTCACGAGCAGACATTGACACTTACAGACAATATTGCTCCGATTTTTAATGGTCAGTCAGAAATTACCATCAGTTGCAATGCACTTGAAATGGTCACGATGAACGCGACAGATGCATGTCAGGGTGAAGTTACGATGAACTACTCAGATGTCATTTCTGGCAGCGGTTGTAATTACAACGTTCAACGCACATGGGTAGCAAGCGATGCCTGTGGAAATGCATCTTCTTTTCTTCAGACCATTCATGTCACAGACAATCTAGCGCCTGTCTTTACTTATGTGCCACCATCTGCCGTCTATGATTGTGTGTTGCCGGGTTTTATTGAGCAACCAGAAGTCAGTGATAATTGCACCATGAACATTGTTCCGGTTATGACGCAGACTGCATCAGGATTTGGATGCAATCAAACATATACCCGCACATGGACTGCAACAGACGAATGTGGAAATGTTGCCATGGCAGTTCAAACGATAGCAGTGCACGATACAACTTTTCCTGTAATCGTTGGAGTGCCTCAGAGCACTACTGTTCAATGCACGGTATATACTTATCCTCCGGTTCCAACGGGAATTGTTGCAACAGACAATTGTGGTGTTCCGGTGCTTGAATTGATGGAAGATGTGATTCCGGGACCATGTCCATCTGCTTTTGATATTGTGCGCACATGGACAGCAACTGATGCATGCGGAAATCGAAGTATGTCATCGTACACCATTCACGTCATCGATCAAACCGCACCTGTTTTTACATCAACACCTCAGGACATCACTGTAACATGTGGCAATGTGCCGCCTCCGGCAAATGTAACGGCGAGTGATATATGCAGTGATGTCGTAACGATTACGATGCAAGAACAAAGTATAACAGGAGGCTGTCCTCATTTTTACCGCGTATGGACTGCAACTGATGGTTGTGGAAATCATACTTCATTCACACAGCAAATTACGATTCAGGATCTTGAGCCACCTGTAATGTCAGGCATTCCAAGTGCCGGTCCAACAACATGTAATAATATTCCTCCTGTTCCTGATCCGGTAGTAACTGATAATTGTGATAATAACGTGCAAGTCACCTACTCTGAAACCATGATTGGAACAGGTTGTGATTATACACTGATCAGAATGTGGCTTGCTGAAGATGATTGTGGTAACTCGTCGGTGATCAGTCAAAGCATTATTGTCACCGATACTGCGCCTCCAGTATTTGTGAATGCACCAGCTGAACTGACTGTTAACTGCAATGCACTGAACTCAATCGCACCTCCGAATGTGGTGGATGATTGTGGTGGAACAGTGACTACTATTTATTCTGATGTCACCATTGGTTCAGGATGTTCTTATCAAATCAATCGCACATACACTGCATATGATTTATG
>JANOVT010000058.1:0-7131 GCA_031417525.1 Flavobacteriales bacterium
CCGTTCTGCTTGTCTCAACGTCCTTTGCATAACGTGATTTTGCCACACATTTGCGTGTTTCGACACTTCAACAGTGATTCAGTTTTATTCATCTCTATCATTCACACCTGACCTTTTAATAGGCCTTTTCTTTAACGTTCACTACAGCAGCCTCACGGCATTTGCAGCTTAAAGCGGTTTGGTGATCCCTCCTGAAAGGCGTCACCGATACTTCAAAATTGTTGTTATCCAATTTCTGTATCATCTCATTTACAACATGCAGTTAGTTTGCTATTCCAACTACTTCAAGGCACAAACGAAGTCATCAAAGGAATTTCACACGAAGAAGACGACGATTTATGCAATGTCAAATCATTCCGGCTGTGGAAAGATTTTCTCCCTTTGAGTTCTTTGTGTAAAATTTCTTTGCGCCTCTTTGTGGTTTCATGTCTTTCCAATAATGGAGCGAGAACGAAAACAAGGAAAAAACAGAATGTAAAAAAAAGTCTATAACACATCCATGGCAATACTATTCTCACTCACCATAGTTGCTAGCTCAGTACTATTTTTCGGACGATCACTTTTCCTTCTGATGTTAATCGGATCGTGTAAACGCCCCGTTCCCAAGTATCTGTAGCGATGATTACACTCTTGTCATTGAAACTTCCTCGCGCTACAATTCGTCCCGTAGCGTCAACAATTTCATATCCGACAATACTTTGATGTAGGTCGTTTCTCGCGAGTTGAATATGATCAGTCGCCGGATTTGGCAGAATGGAAACAAATGATTCTTTAGCTTCATTCAGATTCGTTATCAACACTTCGTTGGAAAGAATGTCGCAATCATAAATCAGATGATTCACTGCCGTGTATGTGCCGACAGCAGAGGGAGTGTATGTCGAACCAGTTGCCCCAGCTATCGTTTCGCCATTCAAAAACCATTCAATATTCCCACTTGCATTTAATTCGAGTGGAATGCTGGATATCATTACCAGTTCTGGTTGTTCTTCACACACCCAAATGTTATTGAATACTGTATTGGTGATGACCGCAGGATTGCTGTCAAAATAAATATACGCCGTATTCTCAATGATGGTGTTGTTTATGAGGGACGGCAATGGCGTAATTCGGTAACGGATGAAACCATGCGATGCTGGTTCATCGCTTGTGCTATCAGGAAGCATGATATTCTCAAATAGAAAAGTGATTTTGCCGTTCTCGTCGATGTCCACCTGCGGCACATGACTCCACGAAACAATCTCAATTGTATTTCGGTCGAGATATTCACTCAGCTCGTCTTCGATACGCACGTTGACGGCCGGTGCATTGCCCGTATTCTGGAAAACTACGGTGTATTCAAGTGGTGTGTTATTTTCAATATAATGTTCCTCCAACAATCCCACCGGATACACAGTCTTGATATTCGGATCATATGAACAAGCAATGACCACAAAATCCTCTTCGGTAAAAGTCAGCACCTGGTCATTGACGATCACCGGATTTCCATTCTCATCCAAAACGTGCACCTGCGAAATGTGAAAGAGGGTATCCCCAATAAGCTCAACACCCGGATACAAGGAGTTCAAATAAATCGTAAATTGATCCAGCCACGACAAGCTATCGAAGGACCAGTAAGCGATACCGGCCACCAAAGAATCAGGAGACGGGCTCGCATTGAAAAACGGACTCATGGCATCAAGCTGAACGGTAAAAATTCCTGACGGACGTGAAGTTCCGTTATTCTGTAGAGTCAGAATATACGATGCACTGTTTAAGTTGCATTGTTGATCGGTAGTCACAAAACTTACATCAACGATGGTTGTATCCAGGACGGGCTCAAAACCAAAATTAAGATCAGTCACGTTGGTTGTTGTACCGTTAAGTTCGACATTGACAAATGTGGATCCCGTTGTCACTTGCCACAGGGCATCATTCATTGTTGTTGAAAGTGTGTATGTACCTGCGACATCAGGAGCAAAAAAGTATTGGCCATTCTGATTCGAAAATCCTGTTATTCCATCAGGCTCCAGGTTTATCGCTTCAAGTAAAAAAGGTTCATCGGCATTGTTATACATTCCATCTCCATTCTCATCATAAAAAATTTGTCCTGCGAGTTGAAAACCATTCACGATTTCATTTTCATACCATACCAACCCAAGGTGTGTACCGGTGATGAGATCCAGATCACCATCCGCATCCACATCCCCTTTCTGCAGGTCATAATACAAATCGCTGTACCAGAAATTTCCAAGCATTAATAGAGGCTCAGCAAACACATCCGGTGCCACTTGTTCAACAAGGAATAAACTTTCTCCATTAAAATAATCATCCTGGATAACGATATCTGCATCTCCGTCCAGATCAAAATCGCCGGCTACCAATTCACCAACACTGTCAAATGCTGACATACCCGATGATTCAGTAAATTCTCCTGGAGAAAACTGGTAGAACAATCGCAGTTCATTCATCCAACTATCCATTGGCTGCTCTTTTTCTTCAAAAAGAACATCCAGAAAACCATCACCATCCATATCATAGAGTTCGGCCGACGGGGCCTCAGGCATTGAAGTAGCCGTTCCAGATAATGGTATCGATCCATTCATCATATATACTAACGTATTCCCTGAGTTATTCCTGTGCGAAAGCACATCCGTGTCACCGTCGTTATCAAGATCAGCAAAACGGGTACTGTTCACAAAATCACCAGTGGCATAAATAGAAGGTTCACTGAAAAGCAAGTCGCCGACATTATAAGAAACATAACAATCGGCACCGTTATAATTCGGATACATCAGATCCAGTTTGCCGTCATTGTCAACATCCGCAACAGGAATTCCACAGCCATCATAATCAGAAAAACCAGTAAACGTATAGTCATCCATGATGATAACAGGTCCGTATGAAACATTCGACTGATTGGCAATAAGGACGAAATGATATGCTCCGGCAAGTTGCCTCAATGTGATGATATCATCGTCACCATCGCCATCAACATCATCGAGTGCCATACCAGAATTCCACACTGCTCCGTCTTCAGGCAGCAGGACGCTGTGAGTTCTGGAAACAGCATCATTCCCCACGCCTATTTCGATATCCATTATTACGGGCAACGCATAGTCGTCACCGCCAGTGATATACAGAGCAATAGTGTTGGCAAGCCCGTCATTATCCCAATCATTGATCAAGAAAGTATCTTCTCTGAATGTCTGAATTCCACCACTAATTGCTGTGCCTTCGGTGAATATGCCTGATGCATTACCCCATTGTATGTAAACTGTGACATCACTATAACTTGATTTAATCACATCGCGATATCCGTCACCGTCAACATCAAAGAATCCGTGTACATTCGGATCAAACAGGACATTTGGTGAGGGTGAAGAAGTATAAGTTTCATTGCCATCATTAAGCAACAGGATTTGATCATTTGCATCGAACAAAGCATAAAAAATATCAACGTCGCCATCATTGTCCGCATCGTCACATCGGAACAACCCGTTGGATACATAGGTGGTTGCGAAAAGTTCCGTTGGAGGGTCAAAACTATTTCCACCTTGGTTGCGGCACCAGGATATTATTGCGTTATCATAGAATACAAGATCGTCCCAGCCATTCCCGTCCAGATCTAGAATGCGGTAGTTGGTGTATAAAGCTCCACCCATGATATCAAAATCGCCGGTTTGAATGGTGAGGATTTCGGGATTTTCAAAATCGTAAAAACCGTCGATACTGTGGAAAAGAAAAATCGCTTCTTCCAATAATGACTCAGAATAGCCGGCAAAAAACAACTCCGGATTTGCGTCATCTTCCATGTCGATCACTTGCGCGTGAGTGTCCCATTGATTTTGAATAATATAAAAAGGAAGTATGGCAGCATTGCCAAAAACCCCCGGAGCAGTCGCGTAATAGACTTTTCCGATGTAATCTGCCTGGGTGCAGATATCTGTGAATCCATCCATATTAATGTCCTCGGCAAGGAAACCCGACTCATTCATACCATAAGTAACGAGCGGATCTATTTCATTGTTGAAATTGAAAATTGAACTTTGTCGCACCCACGATAGCCCAATGCCCGCCTGATCGATCAATACATCAATAAGACCATCCTGGTCAACATCAGCCACTCCCACAAAATGGTATTCCTGGGGTACTTCATAAACCCAATGTTGAGTAAACTGTCGGTTTCCATCGTTGATATTGAAAAGTAGCGTATAGCGTAATGGTGATTGGTATGTTCCACCACCTGCGATCAGATCCAGGTCACCATCACCATCTGCATCGCAACGCTTATAAGTCTCATCAGACATTTGAAGTGGCAGAATAAACTGTTCGTGGAACTCAGTGAACTGGGCAATCGCACAAAATGGTATTGCCAGAAAAAAAACGGATAAAAGTTTTTTCATGAGGGTCAAGGATTCAAGGTCAGAATATGACGTGAAAGTACATCGATTTAGATTAAATGCAAATAAGCCATTTGATAACAATGTGCTCTGGTTATTGGTTGCATCTGCGAGGTAGAAGCATTAAAGAGTAAGCACTAAAACGCAATGAAAACTGTGTTGAAAACAAATAGAAGTGCCACTTCAACTCTGAAACGAAGCTTTTGGCATCGTGTCTGTCTTAGGATACTCGAAAAGGAACACTGTTTCGAAGCACACATTCAGACTCACACTTCGTTCTGCGCCAATTTTTTTTGTTCAACAAAATGAAGCAAAAGAGCAATTCAGTTAGGTGTTATGAAGGTAGGCAGCACTCTATTGATTTCTTTTTGATGAGCGTATTAGTTCGCATCCACTCGAAACATTCATCTAACAAAATGATATGCCGCGTTCTTTTTGCAGAAATTTTTTTTGACCAAAAAAATACCCCCAATCATTTGCAGAAACAAATGGTTGGGGGTATTCAATATTAGTTTATCTATCTAATCTCCAGTAGCGTGCTATTAATTTTTCCATTACGATCTATTGCATTAATCGTATAAGTGCCCGCGGCAAGGTTGCCTTTGTCGATCGTCAATGTTTTCTGCACATTGATCCACTCCCCTGCTTTCTGACCCAGCGCATTGAAAAGTTGCACATTCCAGTTTCCTTCGGTGAATGTGAGCAAACAAGACTCAGACATCGGATTAGGATATACCGTCCAATTGTTTTTGTTGAATTCATGCTGATCTAAAACGAAAATCGTGTTCGTTGTCGAGTCACATTCAGTTTCCGAATTCACATAAGCATAAACTTCCACTCCGCCGGATCCAACCAGTGAAGGATCAAGTGTATTGCCTGAGGCACCGGACTGAAATTCCCCATTTGCATACCAGGAATAATTATAACCTGATGGTCCGCTGATCAATCCGGTATTTTCATCATACACCAACGTAACATCCGCCAGCGGCCATGCATCGATAGTCATGGTGCTCGTTACAGAACAAAGTGGATTGCTCAGAGTGAGTTCAAGAGTGTGTAATCCGGATGTAGTAACGGGTAAAATAATTGAAGCTTCATCACCGGTTTGTGGCGCACCATCATAGCTCCAGGAGATACTTTCTACATAGTCATTTATTTGTGGACTGAGCATTACCTCGTTTCCTACACAAACTGTTTGTGTTCCTGAAATCGATTCCAGCCAGGCGCAATCATAGATGGTATGCGCGGTAGTATTTGTAATAATTGGCGGATTCTCATCGAAGTATATGTATGCGGTGTTGTTGATTTCATCCCATGGTTGAACATCAGGCAATGTTTTTATTTTGTATACTACATAACCTTGCGAACCCGGCTCATCACTCATCATACCGGTTAAGTTGATGTTATCAAACTGGAAATGAACAACGCCATCCAATCCCACAACTGTGTTCACTCCATGTGAAGCAAATACCGTTTCAAATGTGCTCAAATCCAGGTGGGCGATATCCAGCGTGTCGATCACTTCGACATAATTTGCCGGAGCATTACCGGTGTTTTGAAAACGAATACGGTATTCAATTTCATCTTCAGCGAGAATGAAATGAGGTTCGGCAAAACCTTGCGGAACGGCATATTTATCATTCGGATCAAAGCTGCAAACAACAGTGTATTCTTCGAGCCAATCGGTATTAACGAATGTAGAACCAACCTCCGTAACCAGATGCAGATTGATATTAAACGTGAATACGTCATTCATAAATTCAAAGCCCGGACCGTTGATGTGGCATTGATAAAATACCGCCGTACCGGGAGCCTGATCTTCTACGTTCCAGGTCATCACACCGGTATTATAAGAGTCGTAAGGTTCAACATTGGTGAGATAGTCAGGAATAAACATCGGATCGAATGTCATGGTGACCGATCCATTGAGTGGTAAATTACCGGTGTTGTTCACCCAGATACCGGGATTAAAACCGGTTTGACAATGAATGGTCGTAGGACTCCAGATATTCGCAAGGTGACTTTCCACAAGCATGATATCCATATTCGCAGTAGCCGCCAGATGCACAGGCCAACAATCTCCGGAAGTTGCTGTGACGATATAATTCAAAGACGAAATCCAATTGTTGTCCGGATCGGTGAATGTGAGGGTGTAGGTCCCTTCGGGTATCTGGGAAAAAATAAAGTTACCATACATATCTACTTCACTTGTCAAATTCAATTCAACCAATGTGATATATCCAACGGAAGGTAAAATAGGATCGGTCCAATCGATGTCGCCATCACCGAGCACATCATTGTATAATGCACCGGTTATGTCATGCAGATCATCCAGCATGCTTTCTACGACCACGAAAGTGGCTGTATTTGTACAACCAAAATTATCGGTAACAATCACTTCATAAGTACCTGGTGCATCGAAACAATATTCTTCAAATGTTCCCATATTGATCGGAGCACCTCCATTAATAGTAGTGTTGAAGTTTTGAGCATATCCGGTAGAACTGCCAATACTGAAACATTCATTTTCACATCCCATCGCATTCGGAGTGAAAAAGGTTGGAATCAAAACATCCGTCTGACAGGCGTCCGAAACAGCAATCTCCTGATAACCGGCGTTGAAGACATGAACCTCGAAGCAGACAGATACTATGATGGGGCCTGTAGTAAACCAATAAGGATCGATGTACGCATAATTGGGAGAAGTAAAGTCAGTAGTGGTTTGTTCTGAATGAACGAGGCCGTCTGCAAT
>JANOVT010000059.1:0-2428 GCA_031417525.1 Flavobacteriales bacterium
AAAAGCACGAACCGCTAACAGCGGGTTTAAGAAATTGGCGGTTCAGTGGTTACAGGAAGTTCAGTTTTCCAATGTAACATTTGTGGTAACAGACAGTTTTGTTCTCCGAAATCGCCAACTTCTTAAACCCACAAACCGTTAGCGGTCATTGTAACGGACGACACAGCAACCATTAAACAACAGAAAAAGCAACAATGAAATTAACGAGTAACATAGACAAATTAGGGACGGCTGGACTTTTCTTGACAGCAATATTTTCACCTTGTTGTTTTCCACTTTTTGCATTTGCGGCTTCTGCACTTGGACTGGGTAGTTTTGAGCTTTTCGGTGGGTGGACGATGTGGATTTTTCAAGCAATGGTTTTAATATCAGTTGGCGGACTTTACATTTCGTATCGCAGACACCGTTGTATGTATCCTTTGTTGACAGCTATTCCAAGCGGACTTTTAATTTTTTACGCCTATCACATTAACAACAGCGACTACTGGACATATTTTCTTTACGCTGGTATGTTCGGACTTCTTATAGCGACAATTTGGAATTATAAACGAAACAAAATGAATGGAACTTGCGACACTTGCACAACTTACAACGGTAAGACAGTTGAAACACAATCAACTTTGACCTGCCCAAACTGCGGACACAAGAAAACTGAAATTATGCCGACAGATGCTTGTGTATATTTCTACGAATGTGAACAATGTAAAACTCGACTGAAACCATTACAAGGCGACTGTTGTGTTTATTGCAGTTACGGGTCAGTTAAATGTCCACCAATTCAAGCAGGAGAAAATTGTTGCTAATGGACACGACAGAAAAAAGGGCAGCATACAACAGCACATTTGCAATAGGCGGGGTTTCGTGCTCCGCAGACAGTTTTGTGGTAGCCGAAAGTTTTGTGCTCCGCATAAACTTCAGTGGTAAAAAGCCCGCCCATCGCAAATCTGCAAAACGTTATAAGCCATTTTAAAGAGACAGAAAACAAACGATTTGACCTAAATATTTTGTAAATTTGAAAAGAATTTAAGGCTGAAAAATATGTTCAACACAATAGAAATAGACAGAAGTAATCTGACAATAATGGGAGTTAAGTTTTCGGACTTAAAAACCTTAGAAAGCACTGCAAACGCCTTGGGGAGTAATATGTTTGAAGGATATAAACCGACACCAAAAGGTATTGAAATTATACGGGACTATGTTACAGGAAAAATAACATTAGCAGAACTTGTGGCATTTGCCAAAGAAAAAGCCTATGTCTAATTCTTATAAATACATAGACCCTGACTTCACATACACCGACCCCAAGACAGGACTTTTAAGGAATTTACAAGACATTACAGACCCTGACGTATTACTCTTTGTTGAGAGCGGTGCTGTAACCAAACGACTTCAAGAACTTTACGAACACCCTATAAAAATCAAAGGTTTTGACAGCCTTTTTGAAATCCATAGGCATTTATTTCAGGACATTTACGTATGGGCAGGAAAAAAGCGGATAGTTGAAATTAGCAAAGACGGTAAGCAGTTCTTCCCTACTTAGCACTTTGACAACGCTTTCAGATACATTGACCAATTAATTGCTGAGTTCAAGAAAATTCCGAAAGACAACAAAAAACTATTAGCCGAGAAATTGGCGGAAATTTTAGATAACGTCAACTATTTACACCCATTTAGAGAAGGGAATGGACGAACACAAAGGGAGTTTTTAAGACTATTGGCTTTAGAAAAGAGATTGACCTTAAACCTTAACCCACCTGACAACAAAAGTGCTTACGAACGATATATGAAAGGGACTATTGAAAGTGACGTAAAGACTTTGACAGAGTTGGTTCTTGAAATAATTGACACGAATGACAAATAGAAAAACGGCTTATAACAGCACCTACCCAAAAGGCGGGGTTTCGTGTTCCAAAGACAGTTTTGTGGGTAATCAAACATTAGTTTTTCAAATCAAGTTTTGTGGTAAAAGTCCCGCCCTTCAGGTAGCTGCAAACCGTTATAGGCAACCTTAGACAACGACACACATGACAAAATACTTAATCATAATTATCACTTTTTGCTCGACACTTTGCTCCTGCGGACAATCGACAAAGGACAATTCAACGGGCGGACTGACTATTGACCCAAGCATTAAGCCCGAAGTAGAGAAAATTATCAGTCCTTCAGAATTTGGTGCTGGACAGGACAAGATTTTAATTTATAATAATCTTATGCTTGTTGACTTCTACGAGGACGACAAATTAAATATATCACTTAAAGAACAAGACAAGAAAAGCACAGTATTCAAATCATTTTACTATTGGCAGGGCGACACGTTGGGCATAGACGGTGCATATGGACTTTTCGGTGGGACAGGTTTTTCAATTAAAATAATTAAAGGCAAGGCGACACTTTATCACATGTTGGCTTCGGACGACTTTCCATCATA